>NZ_JBGULU010000115.1:0-11042 GCF_045116495.1 Methanobrevibacter sp.
ATAATTAACAATTGTTATATTTTGAATCCCTGTTATAAGCTATTCTAATAAACATATTTAAAGTTATCTAAAAATATTTCAATCATCACTATAAATGAGAAAAACTAATCTTCCTCCACAACATCACATGGCTTTACCCAGTTTTCGCCATCTACAAGAGTTTCAATCGCATCTACAATGCAATGAGGATTCCATCCGACTACCACATCGGCTTTTTCTTCAAGTTCTTTTAAGATATATTCCATACCGAAAAAACGAATCAGAAGTATAGGGACATTAAATTCCTTAGATTTGTCAATCAATTCATCGAACAATTCCGGATTATTGTGATATAGTCCAAACAGCAATACGATTACATCAATTTCATTAAACAAATCATCAGTTAAATCATCATCTTCTGTATTATATTCTATATATGAAAAATCAATTTGGCTGTCAATTCTCTCCTTATAGAACCCATACTGGTCATCAGGATCGTTTCCCTTAGTTATAAGTAGCTTATAGACCTTCTTTTCATAAGTTTCCTCAGACAAGGAATCACCCCAAAATTTTAATCAGTGAAAATGATATGGTTATTGATTAAATTATCCTCCATATATAATCTGAACCAATTTTATTTCATCACCATCGTTTATTACACTTTCTTCAACAGTCAAATCCCCGTTTTGCTTTGCAACTATTGTTTGAGCAGATAATCCTAACTCCTTCAACAAATCATTTATTGTAAAATCTTCATTTTCTAATTCTCTAATTTCATCAATATCCTTAAATTTTAAATTATAACTCATAATATCACTTTAAATTTTTTGGTTAACGATTTTTGCTACCTTTTTAGCTATTGCAACTATTGTCAGTATTGGAGGCCTTCCCGGAGCCTCAGGAATTACACTTGCATCGCAAACGAATAAACCCTCTATTTTGCTTTCAAAATTATTGTCAACAACTTCGCCAACAGCGGCAGTTCCACCAGGATGAGCCCCTTTAAGGGAAGTTGCAACAATAGACTCTGAAGGAACTCCCAATTTCAATAGAATATCAATAGCTTTTTTATATCCTTCCTTAATCAAGTCAACATCAACTTTGGTTAGCGTTTTTTCAATATTTCCCTCATTATCAATAGTTCCAATGCAGGTATCTGCAAATTTAAGCATCAGACCAATGACATCCTTATCACTGGCTTCAATACCTTTCTTATTCATCAACGGCAGCAATTGCATTGAATAATGAGGTGATAAAAAATATGGGCCAAATTCCGCTTTTACACCCATCATCAATTCATTTTTCAAATTTGCATTTTCCAGATATCCTCCTATGGTTGTGAATATATCAAAAAATATCTGATTTCCCACATTTGGGATTCCTGAATTTTTTAATATAATTGGAGTATTGAGTGCACCGGCACTGATAATAACTTTTTTAGCCCTAAAAATTTGCTTTTCATTATTTGAATTCAATGCCACAACACCGACAACCTGATTGTTTTCATGCAAAACTTCAAAAACATTCATACCTTCAATTAAAGTGGCCCCATATTCCAAAGCTTCCTCAATGAAATAAGTGCCATCCCATTTTGCATCAAAAACACAGCCGTTGACACATTTTCCGCACAATCTGCATTTTTCAAAATTAATGAATTTCGGCATTGGTTCGACAATGTACCCTAATTCCTGACCGGCTTGTGCAATTAGCTGTGTTGAGTATCCCCATAACTTTTTGGGGAAATATCTTACATTCAGCTCACCGCTCGCTTCGAGAAGCTCTTCAAAGATATTTAAATTCTTATCTTCAAACTGCTGCATTATTGAATTTGAATAACAACCGCTACATGAAAAGCATGCATTGCCTATTGATGAGGTTGTTGTTCCTCCAATTTCTTCGATGTTAGTCAATTCCAAAGGCAACGTTAAAAATTCATAGCTTTTTTTATCTTCTTCAGTTAGATTATTTTTTAGGTAAATCTTTTTAGTTTTCATATGATTTACATAACTGCCCTGTTTTTGACTGCAGCCCTTCTCTAAAATTAGAACCCGTCTTCCATTTAAAGCCAGATCTTTTGCTACTGTTGAACCTCCAGCACCGGTTCCAACAACAATTACATCATAGATATTTAACACCACCAAAAAAATTAACAATTGTTATATTATTTTATAATTATATAAATCTTTCCATAAGAAAATTTAAAAAATTTTTAAAGAAATTAACTACTGTTTAAAATTTACATTTCAAATTTAAGCATAATCAGATTTTAAGCTAAAAAAATATAAAAACATTTATATAATATATTGAACTATCAGTATTTATGGAAAAAAATAACTATTGTTATATAGTTATATTTTCGAAGGGATTTGCTTTTTCCATAATCAGGTTTTATAAACCATTGTTTTTTAATCTCCAAAACAAAAATATTATAGAAAACATAAATATATAATGAGTTTAATAATTCATTAAACTCATTTAAAAGAATAATAACCGTTTAATGGGATATGATGATTATTGAAGATAAAATTGATATTGTAAAAAACATTTTAAAAGATAAAAAAGTAGCTATCGGTTTTTCTGGAGGTGCAGATTCAACATTGATGGCTTATTTATCTTCGAAAGTTGCATCGGATACACTAGCAGTTACAATTGATAATCATTTGTTTCCAAAAGGTTTTATTGAACATGCAAAAAACATGACACAGTCCTTTGGAATATCCCATGAGATTATTGATATCAATTTTTACAGTGATGAAGAGTTCTTATCCAATATGGCCAGCAGATGTTATACTTGTAGAAACTTAATGTATACCCAAATAAAACAATTGGCACTTGAAAAAGGCTTTGATTATATCTGTGATGGAAACAACATTAGCGATTTAGTCAATGACAGGCCAGGGATACTCATAACCTATAAAAATAATTTTAAAACACCATTAATTGAAGCTAAATTAACTTCAAAGGAAATTCATGAGTATTTAAATAAGAATAACATTCCCTATTCAAGATCAACTACCTGCCTTGCTACAAGGATTCCTACAAATACTCAAACCACACATGAAAAAATTGAAAGAATCAGTGCGTGTGAAGATTATATCTCAGCAAACACCAACTGTGAAATAGTCAAAGTTAGAGATTTTGGAGAAATTGGTGTAGTTGAAGTTGATAATGTAAATGAAATTTTATCCGAGGACAAATATAATCAAATCAATGATGCATTAAAAAGGCAAGGATTTAAAAAAGTTGCACTAAATTTATCGCAAATTGATGATGATGAAAGCATCAGTATTGACTATAATGACGGTTCATTTATATATCAACTCCCATACACAATAAACCTTGAAGATACAAAAAAACAAACAGAAAATATAATTTCTGATGATGAAGAAAAAATAGAATTAGATAAAATTACCATTTTTGAAAGTGGATTAATAAAAGGTCATGATTTAGAAAGTTATGAACTTGCACTGGACAAATTTATGGAAACATTACCAAAACTAAGGAGAAATATTTAGGTGAAAAATATGCCAACAAGATACATAGGCGACGGATACTGGGAAATAGCTTCCCGTCAAATGAGCATTGTAACAAGAAGTGAACAACAAAGATTTAAAGATGCCAAAATCACAGTCATAGGCTGCGGCGGAATTGGTGGAGAAACCATTGAAATGCTTGCAAGAATGGGTATTGGAGAGCTGGTTTTAGTTGATAAAGATGCATTTGATTTATCCAACCTAAATAGACAGACTTTAGCATCCCTAGCAGATTTAGGTCTTGATAAAAGTGCTGTTGCAGCTGAAAAAGTCAGATTAATTAATCCTTATGTTAAAGTTACAACATTCAATGAACATGTAGACCAGACTAATATCGACAAAGTCATTGGAGACTCCGATATTGTAATTGATGCACTTGACAACGTCCTTACTAGAGTCATTGTTTCCAGAAAAGCAAAAGAAAAAGGAATTGCATATATTCACGGCGCAATTCATGGAACAATGGGACAAATTACTGTATTTTTACCAAACAGCGAAAAAACCTATGAAGAAATGTTTAACTTACCTTCAATCGGAAAAGAATTGAATGATGAAACAATTGAAGCTTTGAAAAACGTAACATCCGGAGTTCCACCAGTTATCGGACCTACACCTAATTTAATCGGATGTCTTGAAGCTTTTGAAGCTTACAAGATAATAACTGGAGTCGGAAAAGTTACCGTAGCTCCAAAAATACTGACATTTGATTTGCTTGACTTAGCATCATTTAGTCTAGATGAAATTTAAACAGATGTGAAAACATCTATTTTTTATTATTTTTTACTTATTTTTCCAAACATACACGTTCAGGCGCTGTAAAAATAGTGAATCGGTTATCTCTTACAAAACCTATCATAGTAATGTTGCCCATACGTGCCACATCGATACCTGAGGATGCAGGTGCTGCGTTTGAAATGATTATCGGAATTCCAACCCTTATCACTTTAATCAGCATGTCTGCTGGCATTCTTCCACTATATGAAATGTAACATCTGCTGAAATCATAACCTTCTTTTGCTGCAGCTCCAATCACCTTATCAACGGCAACATGGCGGCTTACATCTTCACGAATGATAATGTTATCCTCATACTTTAATTGAGCAACATGGACTCCTGCAGTTTTTTGCCAGATTTTAGCCTCATCGGTCAGGTGTTGGATGTCTTTGATTATTTGAGTTGCATCAATCTTTAAATCAGAAGTGTTTGGCTCAATAGATTTTAATTCAGATCTTATTCCACCTGCATTATCTGAGTTTACACCCTGATATTCTAAAAGTCTGCAAACACATGCATGTTCGCAGTTTCCTTTTCTCTCCTGAACAATGCCTTCCTGTTCCAAATCCTCTTCAGGATCATGATTCAAATTTGTGGAAACCAATACATTTGTTCCATCCAATGTTATTGATTTGATATCAGAGTAATCCTTGATTAATCCCTCTCCAAGACAGTAACCGACAGCAAAATCCTCCAAATCAACAGGATAAGTTGAAAATTTACGGGGAGGCAAATAATCAATAAACAAATATGTATATTCATCATCTACGCTGTTCTCTTTGATTGTTTTGTATTCTCCATCAACCCATTGAATTACATCAGTTTGTCTTAGAAATTCCATAAAATCACCATAACAATAGTTATATAATTTATTAAAAAATATAATCAATTGCCCGCAAGGGCAATGTCAACATACTTTTTAAGCTCATCGCATTCTTCAATATCAATAGTTTTCAAATAATCAATGCTTGTTTGCTTATTATTCTTAGATAAGATAATGTGAGTGTTAATGTAACCATTCTCTTCAATTAATTTTAAAAGTCTTTGACCATATGTCAAATCAGGATTTGAAATACGGTTGAGCATTAAACTTAATGTATGAAACTCATCAAAGCCCAATACTTCACACATTCCATACATTTCATTTATAATTTCAGCAGCCCAACTTTTAAGAGTTACTTCCTTACCGTCCCTCAATAACCTCATCGATTCTACATACGCGCATTCGGCAGTATTTTCCTCATTTATTTTTGCTTCCTGTTGCCAATCAGGATAATCAGACTCATCCTTAATAAACATGTAAATTAAAAACAAATGCAAAAATTTCATGTCATGCCTTACAAGGCCACACTTATAAAACGGATTAATATCCAAAGTCCTTATTTCAATATATGCAATTCCATCGTTTTGTAGGGAGTTTAATAAGTCCTTTGGGTTTTTAGGTTTGAGTCTAATTTGAGTATATAGCTCTTTAGCTTCAGACAAATCCCCATTTTCAATAAAACCATTAATATCCCTAACAAATTCATCAACAGAATTATAAGAAGGATATAATTCCTTTAAATTTTTATATCCGCAAGATGCATTTCTAAATGAAGGACCTCTGGTTGAATAATAGCTGCCATAGTCATCTTTAGTATCCATTAAATGAATGCAATCATTAGAAAATGTTTTATGAGACCCTATTGAACAGCCGGTCAAATAGATTATTAACCAGCAGTATCTCAGATAATTTCTAGCTATTTTCAAATAAACATTGTTTTTAAACTCCTTAAAGCTCAAATCAGATTTTTCAATTTTCCGCAGTTTTTCCAAGAATTCATCTGTAAATGAAAAGTTAAAATGAACTCCAGAAATCATCTGTTTTTTAACACCATATTTTTTAGCCAAATCCTCACGGTATTTCTGCGATTCGACACCTTCATCGGAGTATTGTGCTATTGGAATCTGATCCCAATATGGTAAGATACATGGAATTGACTGAAACCAAAGATATTCATCTTCCGGAAGTGAAGAATTTACCAAATCAGACAATAGTGAAAATGTATCAAAAGCCTTTTCAATAGTGTTAAAAGTGGGAGTTATTATTTCTATTTGACTTTCAGAAAAATCAGTTGTAATTAACGGATTTGTAAGTTTATCTCCAAATATTTCGGGATGTGGAGTTAGCGATAGCTCACCATCACCTTTTGCTCTTAAAGATTCCCATTCAATTCCAAATGAACCTGCCAAGATTTCATCTGAAGATAATTTAGATAAATTTAATAAATTCATTTCCATCCCCCAATTAAATATTGCCTAATTTACCATATTCTTCGATTACATCTTCTATGTTAGTATTATTATTTAACAATGTTATTATATTTTTTCCAGGATTAACATGATTCCTAATGCGCCCGTATAACGGTTTTAAAAATATTTCTTCACCAATACCTCTTTCTTCAAGGCCAAGTGATGCTAAATCAACAATATCCTTTGACAATTTACACAAACCGTCCCTATCAACAAATGCAGGAAGTTCATCTTGAATCAGAAGTTTTCTAAGCTCACTGGCAGTGTACCCCTTATGATAAATCACCTCATCATTGGAAATCAGTTCATCCAGCTCATCCAGCTTATCCTTTAGGCCCAGGTGGAATGCTGCAACAGACATTGAATCCTTAATCGGCTGTGTGCACACACTTCTAAACTCAACTGTGCCTCTAAATGTTAAATTTATAAATTTGAATGGCCTTAAATATTTAATATCATTGATTAACGGCTTCACTTCCATTTTTCTATATTCTCCATTGGAATATATTTCACCGCAGACATAATCTTTGCTGAAATAATCAAGGACATTCATTGATTGGAAGTTTATGTAAGCTCCATCACGCATTACACAGTAAATGTTTAAAGATTCCAGATAAGATTGTAAATCATTTAAATCCTTAAAATCAACATCATACATTCCAATATTGTGAGGATTGACACCATGTGTTGAATATTCCCACAATGCATCTCTAAAGCAGGTTACATGTTTATTCTCATCTATCAATACGGAATTTGAAAATAACAATGCCTTAATGGGTTCTATTTTTGAAAAGACATTTATTGTTTTTACCAAATCATCCCTATAAACATCCAGCTGCACTTGTGAAGCTGAGGAAAACATTCCGTATTCCGGAAATTCATGAAAATGCATCGGAACATCTTCATAATTATTATAAGATTTTAAATGATGATAAAGCATAAGATATCTTTCTGAAGGGATAGGATCATATTCATTGTATTTTCTATATGGATTTATCCCCATTCCAGTCAGAGTATGATTATACTCTTCAAATGATTCTTTTACAAAAGAATAATACTCACTAAATCTGTCATTAATGCTGAACAAATCCTTTTCACGACCCATTGCAAATTCAATATTGTTATAGGAGCAATCGTAACAAACAATATCGTCAGTTTTAGGATTTTTTATGGCGAATACATTGCCGTCATAATCTATCCCATTATCCTGAAAATCAGGATACTGCTTTTGAAATTTATCTGTTATTTTATGAACAACATCAAAATCAACGGCCTTTTTATCTAGATTGATGATTGGAATTTCAATTTCAACACCGATGAAATTCTTTTTCTGATTCGTCGGCTTTATAAATTCCTCATACAATTTGTCTCTTATCATTTTCTCATCAATCATTAAGTATCATCCCGATTTATTGAATTTAAGAACTCTTCAATAGCTTTTTCATGTTCTTGTGTTAATATGAATTCATTTTTATGTTCTTCACTTTCAAAAATGATGTTTCCATCAATCAGCCCAAATAATTTATTTAATTCTACAGGTTTCCAGTTTTCATCATCAGTTAAAGGAGTTGAAGCAACTAAAAAACCGTCTTCATTTTTCAGATAGTAAAGTGAATCCCTCATGTTAGAGTGAATATAAGTCAGGTCCCCGTCGTAAATCATCAGGTTAAGCTTGTTGTTCTTTGATAAATCTTCAACAATTTCAAGTAAAATGTTGAATCTCTCTTTTATTGTTGATGGAGCCCCTTTTGACTTTTCAAAATCGTTAATTTTATCAATTATATATAGTAGTATTCGCTCAGAATCAGTGTCACCATTTTCCTTATCTTTGTATTCATCGAGCTTTGGACAATCAAAAATGGTGCCATTATGAATCAACATCCATGATCGGTTGTTATCATCAGCTTCGGTAAAAGGGTGGCAATTGGGAGATATAATTTCACCCACAGTAGCTAATCTGATGTGAGCGAATACATTTTTACCAACAACAGGATGGGACAGTATATGTTTCAAATGTTGACTACATGTTGCTTTTACAGGTTCCTTATCTATAACAAATTCATTTGATTGCATATTAGCTAATCCCCATCCATGTGGATGTTCTTCCGAGTGATTATAAAAACATTGTAGACATTCATTTACTTGTTTTGGCGTATTTGAATTAAAACAAAAAATTTCACACATATTCTGCCCTCCTATCGTTCATTATCATAACAAAATATATTATGATAACAATTGTTATATTTTTTATAATATATAAATATTTTCAAAAACAAATATTAAAAAAAAGAAAAAACGGAAAGTTAAATTCAATTACTTTCCCAGAAAATTTTATCTTCAGAAATAGGTTTCTTTAAAACACCTAAATCAACTTCCAACTTCATAAAGTCCATAACATCTTTTTTATAGGTATCATTTAAACCAGATATTAATGGGAAACCTTTAAGAGCTTTCTTTTCTATTTCAACATCTTTAACAATGTCTTCAGGCAATAATTTTGCTGCATCATCAGTGTTATTGTTAATGTAGGATGTTGCATTTTCATGAATTTTTAAAATGGTTTTAGTTTCATTTTCATGATTTTTAATAAAGTTATCTGAAGCTACTACAACACAACATGGATGATTAGGCAATATTTCAGATGAATCTACCAATTCCCTTGCACCATTTTCTTCAGCAATAGTTACATAAGGTTCAAAAGTAATCATACCGTCAATTTTATTTGTTTTTAAAGCATCATTCATTGAAGGAACCTTCATGGCTGAAACCTTTAAATCATCAATTGACATTCCGTTTTCCTTTAAATAATACTTAAGCAACATATGTTGAATTGAAGCATCACCAGGAGTGGCTATTTTTTTACCCGCTAAATCTGAAACTGAATTAATGTCTGAGTTTTCAGCAACAACAATACCACTGCCCTCTGTTTGAGCGGCAGAAATAACTTTAACAGGAACGCCCTTTTCAATAGATGACAATACCGGAGTAATACCAACATAACCAACATCAACATCACCGCTGGCCATAGCAGTCATCAGGTCTCCACCATTATTAAATTGAACCAGTTTAGTATTAATTCCATTTTCAGCGAATTTACCTTGCGCATCAGCTACAAACAATGCAGCATCATGGTCTGAAGGCAAATATCCGATTGTTACAGTATTACTTCCACCACCCATGAAGAAATATCCTCCGATAGCGGCAATAGCTATAACTGCAACAATAATTGCAATAATTTTATTATCCATTAAATCACCAATTAATAATTAGATTAAAAAAATTATTAAAAGTTTTGATAATATGGTAGCTGAAAAAATAGACCAATGCATGAAACCTCATGGAGAGGAAGGCAAACAAACAATTGAAAACATGAATGAAAACCACAAAGAAATCTCCAAATTCGCATTTGAATGTATAAATATTAATGACAATGCCAAAATAATTGATATCGGCTGCGGAGGAGGAGTCAATATTGAAAAATTCCTTAAATTAACCTCCGGAAATGTGGATGGTTTGGATTATTCTGAAGTTTCAGTCTCTGAAAGCATCAAAAGAAATTCAGAAGCTGTCGAAAATGGACGTTGCAATGTCATTCAAGCAGACGTCAGTGATATGCCAATTAAAAATGAAAGTTATGATTTAGTGAGTGCATTTGAAACCATATATTTCTGGCCAAACATCACTGAGACATTCAAAGAGGTATTTCGGATTATCAAACCTCATGGACAGTTCCTGATAGCACAGGGAACTGATGGAAATCACCCTGATGATGAAAAATGGTTAGCTACCGTAGAAGGAATGAGCGTTTATACTGCCCCAGAATTAGAGAAATATTTGCTTAACGCCGGGTTTGAAAGTGTTGAAAGCCATGTTAAGGAAAATGACTATATTTTAGTTGTTATTGCTCAAAAGCATTAACAAACATTATAGCTATTGGAATTCTTTTTGAAGTAAAAATTTAGCGGTTAAACTATTTTTAGACTTGAGAATATCATCCAAACTACCTTCAGCCAATATTTCGCCACCTTCGTAGTTTCCATCAATTCCAATATCAATTATATAGTCTGCATTGGCTATTAAATCCAAATCATGCTCAATTACAATAACGGTTGCTCCCCTATCTATCAAATTATCAAAGACATCAATTAATACTTTAACATCCAAAGGATGAAGACCTATTGTTGGTTCATCAAAAATGAACACCGAATTTTTCTGGGATTTTCCGATTTCAGAGGCCAGCTTTAACCTTTGTGCCTCCCCACCAGATAAACTTGGTGTGGCCTCTCCCAAAGTCAGATAGCCTAATCCCAAATCAGACAGTTTTTGTAATTTGCCTGTAACCTTTTTGAATTCAAATAGCTCTTCCAATGCCTCATCAACAGTTAGTGACATGATATCTGCGAGAGACAATCCATTATATGTGGTTTTTTCAATGAGATTATTGTATCTTGAACCTCCACAGTC
>NZ_JBGULU010000116.1:0-4969 GCF_045116495.1 Methanobrevibacter sp.
CTTGTAATCTATCGCTGGAACAAATCTGTCGGACGTAAAAACTGGGACATGTCAGATGTTGATCAGGTATTGCATCCTGAAATCGGCAGCATTAGAAGCAATAATTTTATTTACAATAACATAAAACATCTGCTTGACATGGGAGTCATGGAATGCATCAACCCCGAAGTTAAAACCGGCAAAATATTTAGATTAACCGAAAAAGGCGAAAGAATACTTGAATCATCATAGCTTACCTGTTACCAACCAACATTAACACCCGCCATCAGCTATTCAAAACCAACAATCCAGAACCAGTTCATATACTGCAATTTAAAACAAGACATTATTTTCAAAATCACGGCAGTTAATGTAAAAACCAGTTGATTAAAATAAAAGAAAAAAAGTAGCTATTAGTTATATCAACATTAAAATTAAAATAAATGAATGTTTGGTAGGGACATCTCACAAGTAAGATGCCGCCACATTCATCATTCTTATTTTCCAACTTTTGCTTTGAGACCTTCCAGCTCTCTTTTCATTTCTCTAACATCATCCATCTCTTTTCTAATGTCAACAAGTTCAGATTCGAGCTTATTCTTTTCATTCTCCATTTGCATAAACTCAGGAGATTTGATAGACAGCTTTTCAACTTCTTTACTTATAGTTACAGCATGGAGATGCTTGATATATTCATATTTCAAATCTTCAGGATTTGTCATGAAATATGACTGGTCGGTTTTGTTTTTAGCCTTTCCCTGCAAGTCATTGACATCATCCAGACTCATGCCGTCATTGTAAAGTGCAGATGCATGGAACTTACGGAGCATATGGCTTCTCAGCCTGTTGAAATATCCTACCTTACCAAAACCCAATCCATCATTGATAGCAACAAACATTTCTGAAAGATATGTAGTATTTATCTTAAAAAGAGGTCTATCATTAGTTAAAGGATCATTCCTGCTTAACAGATATGAATTTATCGCATTGACGGCTTCAGGACTGCAGTAGGTAGTGTAATGCTTATCAGTTTTTTGTCTTCTGATATTGAAAGTAGGAACTACATTTTCTGCATCGCCCAAATCCTCAATGATTTCATAGATATCTTTTTTATCTGTATAATCACTTAAGGCCTTAATATACTCTCCGATTGTTAAATTAAGTACTTCTCTTTTAGCACAACCACTGGAGACCATAAAGCAAATGATAGCTGACATTAAAGGACTTGCAACACTTAGTGCTTTCCTTAACAGTTCTTTGTCCGGCAAATCACTGAATCTTATAGGTTCTGAAGTAGTGACATTCTTTTTGTTGACTGGAGGCAATGGGAACAGTTCAATCTCAAAATATTTGTACATTGTTAAAATAGGTCTTAAAAGAGTGTTGACTGTATTCAATGCATAGTTTTCCAACAAGTGTTGTCTGAATGTTAACAATCTTCTTTTTAATTTTCTTTTTTTCCATTTGATGCCTGCATCTTCTTCAGCTTCTGCTTCTTTCAACAGTTCTTCCAAAGACATTGAACAAAAAGTAGTATATTTGTTTACAGCATCCTTGTATACTTCTCGTGTCCTTTTCGCATGATTTCGCATCATGTGTATTTCTTCTAAGAGTTCGTTATCCATACTATCACTTTCTACAAAATATATAATATATTTTCATAGAGAGCATTTGGTAAGTATTATTTTCAAGAAGTGTAAGATATTTTCAATAACTCCATATCTATTGGGTCCAAAAAATCACCTTAAATTAAAATATAACAATTCAATATAAATATAATTAACTTAAAAAAGGAAAATCATATGAGGAAAACAATATTAAAATTATGGGCAGACCTGTCTACAAAATATGTGACAAAAGGAATCATATTGATTATTGGATTATTAATTTATGGGATTGTTGGTTCATATCTCATTATGGGCCTGAATTTAGTTGATTCCATTTATTATGCAGTAATCACAATGGCAACAGTAGGTTACGGAGATTATTTTCCCGAAACAGGTATCCAAAAGATTTTTGCAACAACCCTCGCTCTTGCAGGAGTTGCATTACTCGCTTATGTATTCAATATAATTTTAACAAATTTCCAAGAGAGAATGGGAGAATATTCAAAAGGAGCTAGAAAAATGAGAACTATAAAAAATATGGATGATTATTTTATTCTTTGCGGATATGGAAGAGTAGGAAAAGTAGTTCTTGATGAATTAAAACAAAGAAATCAAAATGTTATTGTTATTGATAAGGATGAAAAGGTATGTGAAAGCATTGAAGAAAGTGAAAATGTAGTTGTGATGAACAAGGATGCAATTACCAACGATTTTATTGCAGAACTGGCAGATGAAAAATGCAACAGTGTTATTGTAAGTACCGGAAATGATGTAACAAACTTATTTATAGTTTTGACAATTCGTGAAACAAATCCTGATGCCTGGATTGTTACACGTGCTAGCGGATTTGAAAACATTTCAAAACTTAGAAAGGCCGGTGCTGATAAAATTGTATCACCCGAAATAAGTGGAGGATATGAGTTATACTTTGAATCCACAAGACCTCATTTGTTAAAAATAACCGTAAAACACCCATCAGAGGAATTGCTTGATGAATTTAAAATAATAACTAAACATGGATGCACTTTAGAAAACATTGAGTACCACATACCTGGAATTGGAACTCCACTTACCCGTAAGATAAAAACAATGAATTTCGATGAAGGAATTAAATATCAAAAATATTTGGAAGCACATGATACTGAAAGAGAGGCATTAGAAAATTTATACAAAATTACAAACAATACCCATTCCCATTTAATTGCAGGCCCTAATAAAAGTACTTTCGATAAATTAATCAAAGATTTAGAGGAAATGGAAGAAATAATTGGAATAAATTTAACCAATAAAGAAATCGCTAAACTGACAAACAAAGATTTCTAAAATTAAAAAAAAAGATTAATAGAGTAGAAAGACTACTCTTTAATAATTATTTTGCTGCTTGCGGATATTAGGTATTTATTATTAGTAGGACGGATTAAAACTTCGTAATCTCCAATCTTTAATTGTTTTGTATTAATTTTTACAATACCATTTGAATCCGTTTTAATGAGAACTGTTTTGGACATGTTTTGAGAAGACATTCTCACTTTAATTTTAAGTCCGCTAATAGCTTTCTTGGTCTTTTGATTTTTTACAGTAATTTTGAAGTATTTTGTTGTATTGAACTGATTTGTTACACTTGGAGCATTTATGATAGTCGGAGTTTTAATAAGCTTATCAATGTTGCCAAAGTTATGAGTTCCTAAAAACTTCTTATTAGTTGATTGCGGAAGACTGTTTTTGCTGAAATACTTGTTTTTAAAGTAAATATTATCTTTTAAATAAGCAGTTGATCTTCCAACAAGTTTTCCATTGTCATTTGACGCATAAACATCGACTGAAGAAGTTGTTTTGAAATATTTGGAAGTTGTAGCCTTCCAATGGAAAACAGTGATATCCCTTCTGTTTACCCCAAATGAATCAGTTGCGCCAACCTTAATAGCTGCAGTAATCAGATTAGAACCAAATTTGCCATAAGTACTGTGGCGATAATAGGATGCTAGATTCGGACAGCTGAAATATTCTCCAGGATTTAGCTTGCCAGTCCTATATCCTCCTCCCCATACAACAGCAAATTTTCCATTTGGAGCTTTAATGGAAAAGTGGCCAAGACCCAATCTCTGTTCATAATATTGAATCTTTTTTAATGTGGATTTTTTTATGCTGTTAGATTTGACCATTTCACCAGCCAGATTTTCAATTGCTTTGTTGATGCTTGGATTATCTATTCCACCAGTACCTACCATCCATCCATCGGATGTGGTTATTGAATGGAAGAAATAGGAGTTTGAAGTTTTATATTGCTTTATAGCAGTTCGACCATGCCAGTTAACAGACTTGATGTAAATATTCAAGGCATTTGTAGCATCCCTTCTAAAGCCAGCAACGCTTTCATTATTGCTTACCTGCAGATAAAAAGAACAGCAGCCCCATTCTGCAGTAGGTTTAACTTTCATTTTTACCTGTTTTTTAGAATCTCCATATGAAATGTAATTCTCATTTTTAGAATCTTTGATTTGGGCAGATACCTTATAAGAACCTACTTTTAAATTCTTATTTAATTCTGCAATACCTTTTTTATTGGTTGTTGCATGATAATAAGCATATTTTTTGGTTTTTAATGAATAAACCTTAAAAGTAATCCTTATGCCTGCTACGGCATTGTTTGTTATTTTATTATAAACCTTTGCCTTGAAAAATATGTCTGAATTTTCATAGGTGTTGAAGTCATTGATTTTAATTTTTAAAGGTGCTTTTTTAATTTTAACCTGAGTATTTGCTTGACTTGAAATGAAATCGTTATCCCCTGAAAATTTCACGGATGCGTTGTATGCATTTGGCTTTAAATTAATATCCAAGGTTACTTTACCATTCAAATCAGTTGTCCTATTATAAACCTTGCCATTTAAAAAAATATTTAATGTTTTATTTTCTATTGGAACTCCATTAGTATCCTTTAAATAACCAACTAACTGATTCTTTTCTTTATAATATGAATTTATTTCATTTATTTGAATTTGAGTGTTGGTTTTTAAAGAACTGTTATCTGAAATTTCAGTTACTTCCTCATCCAAATTCAATTCCTCACCAACAGAATCCAATTCAAATGAGGCATCATCAGTAACGTTATCTGATGCAAAAGCTATATTTAAACTAATAAAAAAAATTAGAAGTATTAATAAAATATTAATACTTTTTTTAAAATCCATTTAAACATCACCCCCTGCCATGACTCTCTCAGAATTATCATCAGTACCGTTTTCAAGATTATCTACGGTGACATTTTCAGGAACATCCACAGTAGAATTACCATCAGAAACATTCTCAGAATCATCACCAGAAACATTCTCAGGAACATCCACAGTAGAATTACCATCAGAAACATTCTCAGGAACATCCAC
>NZ_JBGULU010000117.1:0-9692 GCF_045116495.1 Methanobrevibacter sp.
TTTTTTTCCAAGAATGTTTGTTTTACACAAACTTAAATATATATGTTAATAACATATTATTAACTATGGCAAAAGATGATAGAAGTAGTTTCAATCCGTTCACCGGCAAGTCACATTTCGACATTGTAAATGATGATAAGTTTCTTGAAGATTCGTACAGGGAGTATTATACTATTATTAGTAAAGCACAACTTTTAGATGACACTCCCAATGGTCAAATCGTTAGGAATGTTGCTATCAAGTTAATTCAGGCTGTTGAAAATTATTTGGCTCAAATTGGCCGCAGTGATTATACTCATGAGTATTATGAGTGGGATTTTCATTTGGTCGGTGATAATACTGTCAATGCTTTTTGCATGCCTGGTGGTAAGATTGTAATGTTTTCAGGTATTCTTTCTGTTGCAAATACTGAAGAAAAAGTGGCATTTATTTTAGGTCATGAAATGGCTCATGCACTTCTTGACCATACACGGACCAGGATGAGTGCTCAAAATGCTCAAAATGTAATCACCTCAGCAGCATGGATTGGAAGTTTTGCACTTGACCTTATGGGATTGGGAGGAGTTGGCGATTTAACAAGGGCCGCTACCAATGTGGCCAGTGTCGGTTCACAATATTTCCTGATGAATCCGTGGGGAAGAGACCAGGAACTTGAAGCGGATAGGCTGGGAATGATGATAATTCATTGGGCAGGATATGACATTTCATCAATTCCTGCGTTCTGGCAGGAAATGTCTGGAAGAAATCCGAATAATCATGATTTTTTCTCAACTCATCCGGCCGATTCAAAAAGGATAGCTGTCATGAATGAATTGATTCACGAAATAGAAAATCAGAAAGATTTTTATTCTTCTCCGGTGTTGGGTGATGTGCCTAAACCAAAAGAAGGATTTGAATCATCACATGCGGAAGATGAAGGAGGCATTCATTGTCCAAGCTGTGGTGCTAAAATTGAAGAAGATGCTAAATTCTGTACAAATTGCGGTGCTAAAATTGAAAATGACTTTAAATGTCCGAATTGCGGGGATTTAATTTCTGTCGGAGATAAATTTTGTACAAATTGTGGATTTCAACTTTAATGGAGGATAATATGGCTGATAAGAAAGAAGATGCAATGGAATATGATGATATTGTACGTTATGTCAATAATTCATCATATAGGGTAAATGTCTTGAAAGATCTATCTGACGGTGATGTTAAGATGCCAAGGGATATTGCCAGTGATTGCAACATATTGCCGAATCACATCTCAAATGTTTTAACTCAACTTAGAAAATTGGATCTTTTGGAGTGTGTTAACCCCGAATATAAGAAAGGACGCCTTTACAGACTTACTGATGATGGTAAAAAGATTATTAAAGACATAAAATAACTTTTTTTTATTTTTTCATTTTTTTCATTTTCGAAAGGTATAAATAATAGTTAAGTTAATATAATGTGTGTAAGTTACTAATAACTTATTAACAAAGTCCATATTTAGAAACCTTTAAAATATTTGGAAGTGAAAAAAGATGACCAAAATAGCCCAAAATTTAGATTTGATATTTTTGATTGACCGTAGTGGGTCAATGTATGGTTCTGAAGACGATACAATTGGTGGTTTCAATTCCTTCATTGAAAAAGAAAGAACAAATGAAGGTGAAACAAACGTAACAACAATTCTCTTTGACCATGAATACGAACTGTTATACAAAAGAAAACCTATCGATGATGTGGATAAACTTACAAAGGACACATATTTTGTCAGAGGCTCAACTGCACTTTTGGATGCGATTGGAAGAACAATAACAACTCTAGATAAGGAAATTGAAAATAAAGTGTTGTTTGTCATAATGACTGATGGTATGGAAAACTCTTCAGTTGAATTTTCAAAACCTCAAATTAAGAATATGATTCAAAATCACAATTGGGAATTTATATTTATTGGTGCAGATATTGATTCCTATTCTGAAGCAGGCCAAATTGGAATTAGAAGAACCCATGTTGCCAATTATAAAAAGTCTAGAAAAGGTGTTGAAGATGCATATGTTTCTGTTAGGAATGCTTCATATTGTTTAAGGTATAATGAGTCTTTAGAGGATTCAGACTGGAAAAAAGATTTGGAAAAATATGATTAACTTTCATATTCAGTTAAATCGTCTATTCCCAGTTGTTTGAAGGCTCTTTTGCGCCTCATACAACTTTCACAAACACCACAATGTTTGTCGCCACCTTTATAACAGGAATAACTTAATTCCATTGGAGCACCGACCTCAACTCCTAATTTCACTATTTCCTCTTTGCTCAAATCGATGGCTGGTGCTTCAATCTTTATATTTTCAGGGGAACCTACATCAATAAGTTCGTTGAATTTTTCTAAAAACTCTTTTGAATTGTCGGGAAATGTTTCAGCTTCTTCTTTATCCCATCCGACAATTATTGCTTCAGCATTCATGCTTTCAGCATATGATACTGCAATTGAAGTAAATACCATATTTCTTGCTGGAACCCAAACGCTGCTTGCTGTTTGGCTTGATTTTTCAAAATCATCCAAATCCTCAACATTGACATCAGGGATTTCCTCATCGGTATTTAGACTGGAAGTACTTATCTTTGCAAGCCATGGAAGATCAATAACTTCATGGGTCCAATTCATTTTAGAACATATCTCTTCTGCAGCTTTCAATTCCCTTTTGAATGCCTTTTGACCATAATTAAATGTTATTGCATGAATGTCCCAATCTTTTGCAAAGGCGGTTGTTGCTACACAGCAGTCAAGACCTCCTGAGAAAACGGAAATGGCTTTTTTCATTTTATCATCTCCTTAACTTTTCTTAAAGGCAGTCCGCTATCTTCAGCTATTCTTTTTAAATCTTTGTATTCCGGTCTTTTTGAAATGATTTCGCCGTTAATGTAAGCTATTTTAAATGTCACTTCATAATCTGCATCGTTAATGTTGAATGTTTTTTTGACAAATTCTCTTTTTGCGATTCCCCTATGCAGGTTAGGTGTGATTCTAATGCCCAATGTGCCGACTTCCTTGAATATCACGTCAATTAGATGTTCCCTATTTTTACGGGCAGAAATTACTTTTAAAAGGCTTCCCTGGCGATTTTTCTTCATTATTATAGGGGTTATTGAGACGTCGCTTGCTCCCTCATCAAGAAGTCTGTCAAACAGATATCCGATTTCCTCTCCGGTTAAATGGTCGATATTTGTTTCAATAACATCAATACTGTCACTTTCTGCCATATCTGAGCTTCTTATTATTCTCAATACATTAGGATGGTCAAAATCTTTCCTTCCAGCTCCATATGCTACCTTTTCAGGTTTTATGAGAGGAATGAAATCTTTTATTTCATCACAGATTTCGGCATAGATTGCACATCCTGTTGGTGTTGCAAGTTCTGATTCAACAGGTCCTCCAACCATTTTTGCATCTTTGAGGATTTCCACAACTGCAGGTGCGGGAACAGGTATCACTCCATGAGCGGTTTTTACTCTTCCGCCTCCAACAGCTATAGGTAGCCCTATAACTTTCTGATTATCCATATTAAGGGAGTAGTATGCATATATTGACCCAATTACATCTGCTACTGCATCACTGGCTCCTACTTCATGAAAATGAATGTTATCTAGGCTTTTGCCGTGAACTTGTGCTTCGGCTATAGCAATCCTTTCAAACACTCTAATGGAAGTTTCCTTAACCTTTCTGTCCAAATCCAGTTTTTCAATTTTTTGAATAAATTCGGGATATGGAATTCCAGGTTTGGTTTCAACCATTTCCACATGACAAAATGTTGAATCAATGCCATGTTTAACAACTTTATCGAATGTAACTTCGACTTTTCCAAATTCTTCTGCTGATTTTTCCATTATTTCCTTTAACTTATCAGAATCGGCGCCCAAATCAACCAATGCACCTATTATCATATTTCCAGCTATTCCGCTAGATTGTGGGTCAATAATAATTGTCATAATATAATTCCATTTAACATTTGTTAATATAAATTTAAATTAAATGATTAATATAGTATATGTATTAATCGTGTAGGGGCATAATATGGAAAGTAAAATCAACGTCATCAAAAAGGATTATGGAATTTGCATTAACAATCCCGATTATTTTTTGGCATTCAGTGACTTTACCGTAGGTGACGGCATTGATATTGTTGAAAACGTTAATATTCTAAACGCTAAAGATGAATTCGTGTCCACTGCTAAAAGAGCTGAGGCTTTTAACCAGCTTCAGGGGTCTTATATTGCACAGGCATCAGATTCTTTGGATTATTTTGTAAATTCATATGGTGATTTAACAGTTTTCACATTTCTTTCCAATGATGTTGTCATTGAAGATTTTACTGACAATTTACAGGTTGCAAACTCTCCAAAAGGATTTAGAGATGCAAGAATCAATATAAGTCATGTAATCTACATTGATAAAGCTATCGCTCCTCGTGATTTGCTTAAAATATTCAAAATCGCCACAAATATCAGAGCAAAAGTGCTGGCCAACATGGCGATTCCTTTGCATATTCAGAATATTTTAAACAAAAATGATTTCTTGGCAATTTTGGCAAAGGTCAATGGTGACGGTAAGGTTTTGGACATTAACAATGCATTGTATGATAGAATAGACATTGACAATTTAAAAACAAGAATTGAAGATGCAATTGAGATAAGTATTGAGGATGCCTTTGAAAAAATGGATTTGACCTTTGGTATTTTGGATTATTTTGTATCTGAAGGAATACTGATTGGAGATTTGGTTGAAGCAGGTTTGGAACTTGCGGATGGTGTTGAAATAACCGAGGATTTGAAGGCCAGACTTGAAGCACAGATTCTTAAATCATTAACTGATATCAATGTTATTGCACTATTGATTGCTGCAATGAGAACAGAACAGGATTTGACCGGACGTCACATAAGGGAAGTTGACGTAGCTGATGATCCGGAGTATTTCCACACTGATGAAGTGTTGGGCATTGCCATTGCAAATCAAATTGCCGGAACCAAGGCAACATTTAATTTTAAAAGATATGAAGAGGCAAAGCCGGGAATTATTTATGGCTTACCTCCAATGCTTGATGATATTTTTGCAGGTTTGATTGCAGGATGCATGTCAAAAATTTTTGAGGAATAAAAATGGAAAATGATGATTATTTTGAAGATGAGGAATTCTCACCAATCAGGTCACTTTTAGGACTTTTAACATTCTCAACAATACTTCCAATTAATGTATTTACTTCAATTGAGTATATGACCAAACTTACCTGGTGCTGGCCGTTTTTACATATTTTTATCGGTATTTTGGCTGCCATCTGCGGATATGTTTCCATTGAATTTTTACACTTGAATTCATTTTTCACAGCAACTATTGTTTATGCGTTTTTAATGCTCATTACCGGTTACAACCATCTTGATGGTGTTATGGACATGGCAGATGGTGTTATGGTTCATGGAGATCCTGAAAAGAAAATAAGAATCATGAAAGACCCGTCAGTTGGAGCTGGTGGTGTTGCAACATTATTTTTGGTTGCCAGCCTAACAATTGCCGGTCTGTACAATATACTGGATTATAATTTTATTTTTGGCATTATAATTTGTGAAATGACTGCAAAAACATCTCTTCTTACAACAGCATTATTGTCCAAGCCATTGACTCCCGGAATCGGCAGTTATTTTATAAAAGAAACAACATTGTCAAATTATTTAGCATCCACATTAATAATTGCAGTAATTGCATTATTGTTAGGCAATTTTGTTGGTATGATGGGTGTTATAGGAGCCATTGTCAGCGGTTTATTAATTGCATTAATTGCAAGGCGCAATTTTGTTTTGGCTAATGGTGATGTATTGGGAATGAGTAATGAGGTTGGAAGATTATTCTCTTTATTGTTTATGTCAATAGCTTTATTTTACTTATAACTTATTTTTACAAGTTAAAATCAATATTGAAGTTTAAAAAACCATTATTTTATATATAATAAGCTTCATAATCATTATTGGTGAGATCGACCGCTGATGTCATAATCATTCATCAAAATCCGAATTAAATCACTTGTTAACATATTTTTTTAAATTACCTCCAATTGTTTGAATGTGGTCATCTCACCTGATTTCAGTAATTATTAAATATTTTCAGAATTAATCTATTAATTGATTAGTATGAATGTTAATGTTTTAAGATTGGATCACAGATTAAAAAGGGATACTCGTATTACAACTCATGTATGCCTGACTGCCCGTGCATTTGGAGCCAGCAAAATTTATCTTGCCGGAGAACGTGACAACAGACTCATGGAAAATGTAAGAGATACAGCTTCAAGATTTGGAGGAAATTTCGAAATAGAATACTCAGAAAGCTACATGGGTGTCATTAACAAATGGAAAGCGGATGGCGGTAAAGTTGTTCACCTGACAATGTATGGTTCACAGGCTCATGAGGTAGCACCTGAGATTCGTGAAGATGGTTCTGACATTTTAATTGTTGTTGGTGGAGCTAAAGTTCCAGGAAAAGTCTATAAAGCTGCCGATTGGAATGTTTCAGTTACAACCCAACCTCACTCTGAAGTCTCATCACTTGCGGTGTTTCAGCATTTGCTGATGGACGGTGCTGAGTTTGATTTGGAATTTGAAAATCCTGTTCTTGAAGTCATACCGACCGCTCATGGAAAAACAGTTAATATTCATGATGAAAATCGTTAAGAGATAAAGTCATCCAATCTCTTAATCGCTTTTAATTTTTCTTCTTTTTTTATGCGTGCCTGGTCAAGGGCATCTCTTATAGTTTCAATTGAATTGTCATAGACTTCACGGTCAACAGGATATGGAAAACCGTCTTTTCCTCCGTGTGTGAAGCTGTATTTTACAGGATCCTTCCAGCTTGCAGGCTCTCCATATACCAAATCGGATATTAATGCCAAAGCTCTTATCTTTTTAGGACCTATTCCCTGAAGCAATATCAGTTCTTCATAGTTTTCAGGCTGTATTTCCCATGCCTTGGTTAAGATTTCAAATTCCTTGTCTGAAATGTCCATGTCCAAAACGGGATGGTGGGCAGGCATGGTAAAGTCTTCCAGAAGTAGTTGATTGTTTTTTCTTTTAAAGTATTGTCTTAAATGGTTTGGATTATCATTTATCAAATCAACACTTATCTTTTGAGCTTCTTTGCTGTCTTCAGAAGGCATATTCAGGGTCTGAGGAGTCATCCGGTCACATGAAATTCCGCTGTGGGGGTCATTGAGCAAATCATCGACTTCACTTCCAAGCCAGTGGTACCGTCTTGCATATTTGTTTTCGGTGTTCAGGCCCTGTTGGACAACTGCCCAATCGCCCTTTTCAGTAACAAAAAAGTTATGCTGATATAATGTGTATCCGTCCTGAATGCAGGAGTTGTCAATCTTAGCAGAGAGTTTACTTGTCTCGACCAGCTTTTCGGTTGTTTTTGTCTTCAGGTTAAACACTTCTCCTGCATGTTCAATGCCCTGTGGTGTTTTCCGGGATTTGGCACCTTTTCCTCCGGTTAAATAAATTCCATGTTCTTCTGGGTCAAGTGAAGCTTTAAGAGCACCCAATGTTGTTGTTGTGGTCCCTGATGAGTGCCAGTCAAAACCCAAAACGCAGGAAAATGCCTGAAACCAGTAGGGATTTGAAATACGATTCAAAAATTCGGCTATGCTGTACTCTTCAATGATGACGCTGGCCAGTGCTCCGGATAGGTCAACCATTCTTGTAAATAGCCATTTTGGAGGATGGCCTCCATGGAGCGGTAAATTGACAGCGCCTCTTCTTTGCATGAATTATTATATATTTTTTATAAATAATACTATTTTGCCGAGAGCATTTGCAAAGTATTTTTTCACGCCAGTTTATCCAAGATTTGGAAAATTACTATTTTTTGCATTAACGATTTATTTTTTTAGTTTTGAATTTAATTAATTGTACATATTCATATGAAAATTTTATATCAGATGTGACAAAAAATTTATATCGGCTCTTTAAAATAATTATTATTATAATGGAGGCAGTGAGTTTTGATTAAAAAGATACCACTTTCAATATTTATAATTTTTGTCGTGTTTTTTTCAATAGGTGCGATTCAGGCAGGTGATGTCAATGTAACTGATTTAGATGTGGCAAGTCCTGTTGATGATGAGCCAATCAATCTTGAAGAGGGTGTTCAATTAAACGACATTGACGATGTTGTATTGACGGAAAATGTTAAAAATCAGACTCAAATGACTCCACAAGATACAAGCATCTACTATAAGGGATCTTATGAGGTTATCTTAAAGGATTCTACTTCAAACACCACAATTGCCAACAAAAATATTAATTTTGTTATAAATAACGTAAAATATGCTAATATGACAAATAATCAGGGCATTGCAAGCATCATTTTGAATTTAAATCCGGGAACTTACACTGCAACTGCAACTTTCGGTGGTGATAATGAATATGCTGCCTCCAGTGTGGCCTCACAAATCAGCATATTGCCTTCAATCAAAGCCACAGACATTACAAAATATTACAAAAGCAGTCAGAAATACACTGCAACCTTCTTTGACAGTTATGGCAATGTTTTAAAAGGTATTGAGGTTACAATAACTGCAAATGGAAAATCATACACTAAAAAAACCAACAATAAAGGAATTGCAACTCTTGCATTGGGTTTTAAGCCAGGAAACTATCAAATTTCTGCAACAAATCCGATAACAGGATACAAATCTACAAATAATATAAAGATTTTATCAACAATTTCTGCATCAAACTTCAAGAAAGTGAAAGGGGACAGCAGGAAATTCACAGTTAAGTTCTTGAAAAGCAATGGAAAGGATTTAATCAATCAGAAAGTTAAAATCAAGGTCAACGGCAAAGTTTATAAGGTTAAAACTAATTATAAAGGTCAGGTAAGCTTATTGTTCAATGATTTAAAGAAAGGCACATATAAGGCAGTCTGCTATAATATGGATGGTCTGTCACAATCTTATACAATTCAGATTTACAGTAAGGCATCTACCAAATTAACAGTCAACACTCCCGATGCTTACACTATCCTTCCGAACTGTTCCAAAGATGTCAATGTCAAGTTTTCAACCAGTATTGGCGGAGCTACCAAAGTCGGAAAAAGCATAAAAATCAAAATCAATGGAGACACATACTATAGAAAGACAAACAGCAAAGGCGAAGTTAACTTTAAATTACCTATGACTGAAGGAATTTTCAATGTCGTTTATGAGTTTTCAGGAGACAAATTCTTCAAACCTTCAAAAGTGTCAAAGTCAGTCACTGTACTTAAAACCAATGACACTGCATTGACAGTTAACGGATTGAGGGCTTTCGGTTTTGAAGCAGGTACTAATTTTAGAGTGGCCTTCACTGCAGGCAAGGTTCCTTTGGCTAAAAAGACAGTCGTTTTCACAGTTGACGGTAAAAGTTATTCAAGCATTACTGATAGCAATGGAATTGCATCAGTGCCTATCAATTTGAATATAGGTAAGTACACTATTAGCTATAGGGCTCCGGGTGATGCCATTGTAAAGAGAACAGCCGGATCTTGTGCTATTGATGTTTTCGAAAGAAATCCTTCCAAACTTACCTGGAAGTGCGGATCTTCATACAAAGATTCTTCACAAACCTTTAAAGTTTTATTGACCAATTCCAAAGGAGAGGTCATTTCTGGAGGAAACGTCGAGCTGACGATTGATGGA
>NZ_JBGULU010000118.1:0-4321 GCF_045116495.1 Methanobrevibacter sp.
ACTTCTGAAACTCTAAGTAACGCATCATCCACAGTTTCATTTTCTAATAATGAAATATCCTTTATTTCAATTTTTGAAGAATTAGCTAATTTTAAGGCCAAATTTGCATTTAACCTTGTTTTTCCTTTATTATTATTTTTCAAACCCTTCAATTCATTGATAACAAAGCTTGGAGTAGTTAATTTATAAGAAGGTAATAATTTTTCAAGTTCAGTGATTACATCAACATTGAACTGAAAAGGAACCATAAAAAAATTGGTATCGATTACAACTTCTTTAGAGTCCATTATTTGCCCTCTATTTAATAATACCGTAACCTATTAATCTCCAACGAGCCCCAACTCTACGACTTAAAGCAACTCTATCACCAGGGCTTGCGCAGACTGGCAATTTTAAAGTAACATCCACTTTATGTTTTTTAGTTGCAGTAACAACACCAATTGTAGTTGTTGTACCACAATTAATCATCAGTGGTTCTTTAATTTTAATTGGAGCGACATCACTTTCTTCTTTAGTACCTACAACACGTTCAAGTAAATTAGCTTCCATTGTAAAACTATCCAACACATCAGGCAATGTACCGACTTCACCGGCAACAGTACCGGACAATGAATCAGATTTAGTCAATGATGGATCCAATTTGGTTGCAATACCTACAAGTCCTCCCGGACCGATTTCTTCAACTTGTTCTCCATTAGCTTCAAGGCCGATAATTTCAGATTGCAATGTGATTCTTTCACCATTATTGGTAGGACCTGGTCTGATTTCAATAGTATCTCCTAATTTGAAAGTACCTTGAATTAAAGTTCCACCAATTACGCCACCTTTAATTTTATCAGCACCGGAACCCGGTTTATTAATATCGAATGATCTTGCTACATGCATTAAAGCAGTATCATCGAAATTCCTTTCTGGAGGTTGAATTTGTTTGAGCATTGCTTCAATTAAAATATCTACATTAGCACCTTGTTGAGCAGATACAGGTATTATTAAAGCATCTTCAGCGCAAGTACCTTTAACAAATTCCTTAATTTCATTATAACTTTCAATAGCTCTTTCTTTTGATACAATATCAATTTTATTTTGAACTACAATAACATCCTTAACACCGATAACATCAAGTGCCATAAGATGCTCTTTAGTTTGTGGTTGTGGACAAGACTCATTTGCAGCAATTACTAACACTGCACCATCCATAATTGCAGCACCAGATAACATAGTTGCCATAAGAGTTTCGTGACCTGGAGCATCAACAAAGGACACTTTTCTAATTAATTCAGTTTCACTCCCACAGATTTCACAAGTTTCAGAAGTAGTGTAGCATTCAGGTTCATCGCATTTAGGACATTTTCTAAATTCAATGTCTGCATAACCTAAACGAATTGAAATACCTCTTTTTGTTTCCTCACTGTGAGTATCAGTCCATACTCCGGATAATGCTTTAGTAAGAGTAGTCTTACCATGGTCAACATGACCAACTAAACCTATGTTAACATCTGACTGTACGTTCACAGATAACCACCTTTTTAATAATTTTAATTCAACATAAAAGTAAAATAAGAAAAATAGTTAAACTATTCTTCCTCTTCTTCATCAGCACCAAGTATATCAGCTAATGATTTACTTCCAGCTTTAGTAACTACAGTGTTGATTTGTACAATATCTTCAGCAATAGTGTTTCCTCTAACGGTTTTTCTTTTTTTAACACCATCTGCTTTAGGATGGTAACCAATACCGCCAGTTAATAAACTTTTAATTCTTCTGGTACCGGAAACATCTTTTTTCATAGTAAAACCGTTTTTATCACTACCACCAGTAATTTTTAAAGTGTAACCGTCTAAACCAACTAGTCCACCATCAAATTCATCACCGATGACTAATCCATTTAAAGCTTTAGTTTCATCGACTTCAATTTGATAAGATTCAGCTTTTTCAGACACAACTACTTTGAATGCCATGGTATTCCTCCTTAATTTTTTATAACCCTCAATTTATTATTCAAAAAGACCGAATTTACCCCAATCTGGGTCTTGTTTACGTTTAATCTCTAAAAATTCATATAAAGTTTCATATTCATCTTCAGTTAATTTATCTTTAAATTCCCTTTCAATGAATTTATAATGTTTTTCAGGGACATCAACATATAATTCATCCCCTTCATCGAAATGTTTTCCAACCACAGCGTCTTTAATAGCCATAGCAACTCTTTGACCTCTGTATATATCAGGCAATGTTTCGCCTTTATCTTCCATACTGGCTATTACTCCAACATATTCGCCATTCTTATTAATTAATGTTTGGCCCTGTTTAATTGTACCGCTGATGGATTCAATTCCAATAATAGCCGGTTTACTTTGACGGAAAACAAGTTTTGGTAAAGCCATGAATTTTGCAGGCTTAATAATAGCATTGTAAAATGCTTTCTTCTTAGCTTGCTCGATTTCTTCAATCCATGCTTCATAATCTTCGATGATTTGATAAATAACATCTCCCTTAAATAGCTTAATGTCGGAATTGTTAAGATCATCCGCTGCATTAGGATGAACATCAACATTAAAGGCAATGATTGCACCATGTGCATCATTTTCATTTAAAGCGATAGATGAATTTATAATATCTCTACGACTCACATCACCTATGTTTGCTTCACGAATAGGAATTTCCAATTCTCTTAATAATTTTACAATAGCTTCAAGAGAACCTAATGTATCAGCTTTAACTAAAATACCTTCATCTTCTGTGCTGATAGTAATGTCTTCAATTTCCTTTAAAATTTCTTCTTCAACATCTTCATTTTCACTTAAAACCCTAAGTGGTGAACCAGAAACAACATCATCCAGATTTGGTGCTGCAATTTTAATACCTGCAGCTGCAACAACTTCATCGAATTTTTGGAATTTCTTTTTAGAATCCCTCATCTCTTCCAATGGAAGCGGCCTTAAAATAGATCTGATTTTAGTTGTTAAAACTTCATTTGAAGAAGTCATTAAAGCTATTTCATCATTAGTTCGTAAAACACCATCATAAATAATGCTGTCAATAGTGAGACCTAATCCTATTTCTTCTTTAATCTCTAAGACAGTACCTTTAGCAGGAGCATCTTCATTAATTTCAAGCTGCTCGGTTAAATATTCCTGAGCAAGACCTAAAAGCATAGCCAATACTTCAATAATTCCTTCACCGGATTTAGCACTAATCGGAATGATGGAAATTTGTGAAGCAAAATTGGTTACCCTGTCAAATCTTTCAGATTGGAAACCTTCTTTGTAAAGTTCACCTACAAGTCCATAAACTTTAGTGTCAATCTCCTGTTGAACACTTGGAGCTTGTTGTGAAAAAGATTCCTTAAAAGAAGCACCTTCATGTGTTTCCCAACCAAAAATCATGTCGATTTTGTTAGCTACAACAATGAAAGGAGTTTTATACATTTTTAAAATATTAATTGCTTCATAAGTTTGTGGTTTAAAACCTTCATTAATATCAAGAATTAATATAGCCAAATCTGCTAAAGCACCACCACGTTTTCTTAAACTAGTGAATGCAGCATGTCCTGGAGTATCAATAAAGAATAATCCTGGAATTAAATCTTTGATAGTTAATCTTGAGATGAAATTTCCACAGATTTCTTCAATAGTATCGTTTGGGATTTCTGTAGCACCAATATGTTGAGTAATACCTCCAGCTTCCCTGTCAGCTATAGTACTTCCTCTAATATAATCTAACAAAGTTGTTTTACCATGGTCTACATGACCTAAAACGGATACAATCGGGGATCTGATTTTCATAGTATCTTTTTAATATAATAAATTTCTAAATCTAAATCTATTCGTAAATTAAATCATTGTCAACGATTTTATAATCGCAAATTTCGTCTTCATTAAAGAAAAGAGCAATTTCTCTTTCTGCAGATTCAGGAGCATCTGAAGCATGAATAATGTTTCTACCTGTATCCATACCGAAATCTCCTCTAATAGTTCCAAGATCTGCTTCTAAAGGATTAGTTGCACCAACTAATTTCCTAATAGTAGTAATAGCTTCTTCTCCTTCAATAACCATAGCTAATGATGGGGATGAAGTGATGTATTCTACTAAACTTGGGAAAAATGGTTTTTCAGCATGTTCTCCATAATGAGTTTTCGCTAAATCTTCATCAATTTGAATTAATTTACAAGCAACAATTTGAAGACCTTTATCTTCAAAACGGGATAATATTTTACCCATAAGACGTCTTTGAACAGCGTCCGGTTTCATCATTACAAAACTTTTTTGAATCATTCTTTAACCCATTTAACTTTTCTTGGAACTCTTCCGAGTTTAATCA
>NZ_JBGULU010000119.1:0-9082 GCF_045116495.1 Methanobrevibacter sp.
GCTTCCAGATTGTGAACTTGAAGATGTTGGAATTAGGCCTGGTGAAAAACTCCATGAAGTAATGATTACTGCTGAAGATTCAAGATCTGCTTATGAATATGATGACTATTATGTTATTTACCCTGAACTTGAATGGTGGGATAATCTCGAAATTGACGGTGGAAAAAAGGTTGAAGACAGGTTCCGTTATGCATCTGACAATAACACAGAATGGTTAAGTGTTGAAGAAATTCGTGAAGCTTTAAAAGATATAGATATTGTTTATTGAGGAAAATATGCCTATTTTAGAATCGGATAATTTTTATTTGAGAAAGATTTCTCTTGAAGATTGCAACGAAAATTATTTGGGTTGGATGAATGATTCTGAAATTAATCAATATTTAGAGTCACGTTTTATAACCCATACTATTGATTCATTAAAAAATTTTGTATCTTCAATGAACTCTAGTGAGAATAATATTCTTTTTGCTATAATTGATAAAGAATCAGATAAACATATAGGCAATATTAAATTGGGTGGCATTCATCCAGTTCATAAATATGCTGATATCGGTTTGGTTATTGGAGATAAAAATTATTGGGGTCGAGGAATAGCTACCAATGCAATTAGTTTAGTTTGCAAATATGCATTTGATGATTTAAATTTAAGAAAAGTTTTCGCGGGAGTTTATGAGAATAACATTGGCTCTATAAAAGCATTTAAAAAATGTGGATTTAAAAAAGCATATATTAAAAAAGATACTTATTTTTTCAAGGGGGATTTTATTGATGCTTTTGTTTTTGAGTTATATAATAAAAATTTAGTTGATTAATATGATTTATACAATGATTCAAGCAAGGATGGGGTCTTCAAGACTTCCTGGAAAAGTTATGAAAGAAGTTGTTGGCAAACCTCTTTTAGAACATATAATTAATAGACTTAGTTTTTGTAAAAATGTTGATAAAATTATAGTAATAACTAGCGAAGAGTCTGAAAATGAGCCTATTGTTAGTCTTTGTGAAAGATTAAAGATTGATTGTTTTTCAGGAGATGAAAATGATGTTTTGGATAGATACTATAAAGCAGCGATTAAATTTAATTTAAATGAACATGATAGTATTGTTCGAATCACTGCGGATTGTCCATTAATTGATCCAATTATAGTTGATGAAGTCATTGAAAAACATTTGGATAATGATTATGATTACACTACAAATACATTGATTCGGACATTTCCTGATGGTTTGGATTGTGAAGTAGTTACGTTACCTATTTTAAATGAGATTTGGAATAAAGCAGCATTAAAATCTGAACGTGAACATGTTACATTATTCATAAAAAACAATCCTGAAAATTATAAATTAGGTAATCTTGCGCAAGATAGAGATTTATCTAATTTTAGGTGGACTGTTGATGAAAAAGAAGATTTTATTTTAATTAAAAAGATTTATGAGTGTTTATATGATGATGAAAAAATATTTTTAATGGATGATATTTTTGAGTTATTAAAAGATAATCCTTCTTTATTGAAAATAAATGATATGTATGAACATAATGAAGGTTTAAAGAAATCTTTAGAAAATGATGAAATCCTCAGGTAATAAAATGTTAATAAATAATTTTAAAAATTCAGATTATGAAATTTCTAAATTTGGTTTAGGTACAGTTCAATTTGGATTGGATTATGGGTTTACAAAAAGAAAAACTCAAGATGAAGTTGATGATATTCTCAAAACTGCAGTTGATAATGAGCTAACGTTAATTGATACTGCACGTGAATATGGTGATAGTGAAGATAAAATTGGATGTTTCATGGAAAACTATAAGAATAATTTTGTTGTTGCTACGAAATTACGTTTAATTGAGGATTTAAATAATTTAAATTATAGTAAAATAAAATTTGATGTTTATAGCTCGGTAGATGAATCTTTAGAAAAACTTAAATTAAATAAAATTCCTATTTTACAATTACATCAAACAATTGAAGAAATATATAAGAATAAGGATTTTTGGGATGTAATAAATCAATTAAAAGAAGATAATTTAATTGATCTATTTGGTGTTTCAGTATATGAATTGCCAGAAACGGAATTTATTATGGAAAATTATGGAAATTCAGTTGATTTTTTCCAAATTCCATATAATATTTTTGATAGGCGTTTTGATGATATACAAATGCAGTTAGACGAAAATAACATTGGTCTAGTAAGCAGGTCTACTTTTTTAAAAGGAATTATTCCATGTGAAATTGGTGATGTTCCTAAAGGTTTGGAAGAAATCAAACCATTTAAAGAAGAATTACAAAGATTAGCTGATGAATGTGATGTTAGTGTACCTGAGTTAGCCAGTATTTTTGTTTATTATAATAATTTTATTAATTCAACCATTCTTGGAGTAGATTCTCCAGAAGAATTGGAATCAAATATTAAAAGCATTGACAGATTTGATAAAAATCTTTTGGAAAATATTGATTTTGATAGTTTAAGGATAAATGATGATTATTTGATTGATCCTAGGAAATGGAATAATTTTTGATTGGTGATAAAATGGCAAACTATGAAAAAAGTAATGACTTGTTGAAAAGAGCAATAGGAGTAACTCCTTTAGGTGCTCAAACTTACAGTAAATCATATAGATATTATTGTCAAGGAGATTCTCCTGCATTTATTGAAAGGGGTGAAGGTTGTTATTTATATGATGTTGATGGAAATAAATTCATTGATTTTGTATGTGCATTAGGCCCGATTACAATTGGATATAACATTGAAGAAGTAAATAATGCTATTAAAGAACAACTTGAAAAAGGAATTTCCTTTTCACTTCAAGCTGAAGTAGAAGTCGAATTAGCTGAAAAAATTATTGATATCATTCCTTGTGCGGAAATGGTTAGATTTGTTAAAAATGGGGGTGATGCAACTACTTCTGCAATAAGACTAGCAAGAGCATTTACTGGAAGAGATTTAGTTGCATTATCAGGATATCATGGAATGCATGATTGGTCTATTGGTTCAACAGAAAACAACAAAGGGATTCCAAAGGATGTTTCAAATTTAACAAAAACATTTGAATATAATAATATTGAATCATTAAAAGAACTTTTTGAAGAGTATCCTAATCAAATTGCCGCTGTTATTTTAGAACCAATTCAAGCTAATGGTCCTAAAGATGATTTTTTACAAAAAGTTAAAGATTTAACTCATGAAAATGGAGCCATATTAATTTTTGATGAAGTCGTATCTGGTTTTAGATATGCATTAGGTGGAGCTTCAGAGTTATATGATGTTGTTCCGGATATGGCTGCATTTGGAAAAGGTATGGGTAATGGATTGCCAATTTCTGCTGTTGCCGGTAAAAAAGAAATAATGAAACAAATTGAAGAGGGTATTTTTGTTTCCACAACATTTGGTGGTGAAGCATTGTCTATGGCTGGCTCAATTGCTGCATTAAAAATTTTAGAGAAACCTGGTTCTTATGAACATATTTGGAAATTAGGAACCATGTTAAAAGAAGGGCTTGAAAGCCTTATTAAAAATTATGAATTAGAAGATGTAATTTTGGTTAGTGGTCTTCCACCTCATTGTGGTGTTGAATTTGAAGATGTTGGAAGTTTAGATTATTTGGATATTAATTCAATATTCTCTCAGGCAATGATTCACAATGGCATAATAACCGTTGGAATTAATAACATCAACTTATCTCACACAGAAGAAGAAATTGAAGCTTATTTGTTTGCGGCTGAAGAAGCAATGATTAATATTAAAAAAGCAATTGAACAAGATTCTACTGATGGCATTTTAATTGGTAAAAAAGTGGATCCTGTTTTCAAACGTAATATCGTTGAAGAAAATTAATTGGGGTGTTTTTTATTTCTAAATTTTTACCATATGGAAAACAAACAATTGATGATGAAGATATTGAAGAAGTTGTGAAAACTTTAAAATTTCCTCTAATTACTCAAGGTCCTAAAATTGAAGAATTTGAAAAAGACATTGCTAAGTATTGCGGCGCTAAATATGCTGTGGCATTTAATTCTGGAACTTCTGCATTACATGGAGCATATTTCGCTTTAGGCATTGGAAAAGGAGATGAAGTTATAACCACTCCAAATACTTTTGTTGCAACTTCAAATGCGGCTCTATATTTGGGGGCAGATGTTAAATTTAGTGATGTGGAAAGTAAGACTGGAAATTTGGATGTGTCTAAAATTGAAATTAGTGATAAAACTAAATTAATTTCTCCAGTTCACTATTCAGGCCAACCTGTTGATTTGAAAGAATTTTCAGAAATTGCTGAAGAAAATGATGTTAAATTATTTGAAGATGGAGCCCATGCATTAGGTGCAAAATATAATGGCAAAAAAATAGGTTCGTTAACTTATTCAGAAATGGCTATGTTCAGTTTTCATCCAGTAAAACACATTACAACCGGTGAAGGTGGGATAATTGTTACTAACAATGAAGAATATTATGAACGTTTACAATTATTCAGATCACATGGAATAACTAAAAATAATTTGGTTAATGAGCCTCATGGTGACTGGTACTATGAAATGCAGTATTTAGGTTTCAATTATCGTATAACAGATATTCAATGTGCTTTAGGTGTTTCCCAATTAAAAAAATTAGATTCATTTGTCAAATATAGAAGGAAAATAGCTAAAACTTATGATGAAATATTTGAAGATAATCCTTACTTTGATGTTACTGTTGAAAAGGAAAATAGGCAGTCTGCTTATCATTTATATCCAATTCTCTTAAAAGATAAGTTTGTAAATCATAAAAAAGAGATATTTGCAAGATTAAGACAAGAGGGAATTGGTGTTCAAGTTCATTACATTCCAGTTTATAAACAACCATATTATCAAAATTTAGGATTTGGCAATGAATTATGTCCTATTTGTGAAGATTTTTATAAAAAAGAAATTAGTATTCCTATGTATCCTACTTTAACTGATGAAGATATTGATTTTGTTAAAGATAAACTTTATAAAGTAATTTCAGAATTTGATTAATATGGAAGTTGTTATTCTAACTGAGGGTGGAAAAGATTATGGATATGGTCATGTAGCTAGATGTAGCTCTATCCATCAAGCTTTTGAACATTACAACATTTCCCCAAAGTTCATTGTAAATGGTGATGAATCAATAAAATCTATTGTTTCTGATATGAATGTGGAAATTATTGATTGGTTATCTGATACTTTTAATGCAGAAATTGTTCTTATTGATTCTTATTTAGCAGATTTGACATTTTATGAAGAAATTTCTAAAAACTCATCATTAGGTGTTTATGTTGATGATAATAATCGTTTAAATTATCCTAAAGGTATTGTAGTTAATGGAACATTGGATACTTCAGATATGGGTTATTTGGAAAGAGATGAAATAACTTATTTGCTGGGAAATGAATTTATTCCCTTGAGAAAGGACTTTTGGAATATTCAAAAATTAAAAATCAATGATTCAATTGAAAATATTTTAATTACAATGGGAGGCAATGATTTAAGAAATCTAACTCCAAAAATATTGGAATTTTTAAATGATAATTTTCCTAAGGTTAATAAGAAAGTTATAATTGCAGATAGTTTTAAAAACACTAAAGAGATTGAATCCTTAAAAAATGAACATGTTGAGTTAATTTATTCTCCAAATTCTGATGAAATTATTAATGCAATGAGTTCTGTTGATTTAGCTATTTCAGCTAGTGGTCAAACATTATATGAACTTGCTTGTATTGGTGTTCCAACAGTAGCTATTGGTATTATTGATAATCAGAAAAATAATATTAAAAATTGGGTAAATCAAGGTTTTATTGAATATGCTGGTTGTTGGAATGATGATAATCTTTTGAAAAATATTTTAGGTAGGATAAATTATTTACAAGATAAAAAAATCCGGTTTGATAAAAGATTATTGGGTATTCGGGCTGTAAATGGTAAAGGGTCTTTGAATATTGTTAAAAACATTCTAAAAGAGTTTTATAAAAATAATTCGACATTTAGACCCATTCAAAAAGAGGATTGTTTAAAGATATTTGAAATTGCAAATGATGATGAAGTTCGTAGAAGTTCATTCAATTCAGAAAAAATTCCACTAGAAGACCACAAAAATTGGTTTAAAAATATTTTAAATGATGATTCAGTTAAATTTTATGTTTTAGAGTATGAAGATGATTTAATAGGTCAATTAAGATTGGATTTTGATGAAAAATATCCTGTAATTAGTATTAGTTTAAATAAAAAATATAGGGGTTTGGGTTTGTCAAAAATATTGTTGTCTAAAGGATTGGAATTAATTGACGGCAAGGTAATTGCATATATTAAAAAAGAAAATATTCGTTCAATTTCATTTTTTAAATCAATGGGATTTAAAAAAGAATGTGATGTTGTGATAAAAAATTGCGATGCATTAAAATTTATAAAAGGGTAATATTATGGGATTTAAAATTGGTGAAAAAGAAATAGGTGAAGATAAGCCTACATTTATTATTGCAGAACTCTCTGCAAATCACATGAATGATTTTGATATTGCTGTTAAAACAATTGAAGCTATGGCGAAAGCAGGGGCGGATGCAGTTAAATTCCAAACCTTCACTCCGGATACAATTACTATTGATTGCGATAATGAATACTTCCAGATTAAGCAAGGAACTGTATGGGATGGGCAGGTTCTTCATGAGTTGTATGAGGATGCATATATGCCATGGGATTGGCAACCTAAACTCAAAAAGATAGCGGAAAATTTAGGTTTAATCGTATTTTCTTCACCTTTTGATAAAACTTCAGTTGATTTCTTAGAGGATATGGATGTGCCTGCATACAAAATTGCATCTTTTGAGATAACTGATATTCCATTAATAGAATATGTTGCATCAAAAGGAAAACCAATCATAATTTCAACAGGTATCGCATCTTTTGAAGATATTGAACTTGCTGTAAAAACTTGTTTAGATGTAGGCAATGACGAAATAGCCCTTTTAAAATGCACTTCATCTTATCCTGCACCTTTGGAAGAAATTAACTTGAATACAATTCCAGATATTAAAGAAAAATTCAATGTTGTTGTTGGTTTATCGGATCACACCTTGGGTGGTGAAGTTTCAACAGCCTCTATTGCTTTGGGATCCAATATAATCGAAAAACATTTTATTTTGGACAGGAATATGGGCGGTCCTGACTCTGAATTTTCAATGGAACCTGATGAATTCAAACTGATGGTGGATTCAATTAGAAATGTCGAAAAAGCTTTAGGAAAAGTTAGCTATGAATTATCTGATAAGATGAAAGCAAATCGAGAATTTTCAAGATCATTGTTTGTAGTTGAAGCTATTAAAAAAGGAGAAATCGTAACTGAAGATAATGTTCGTTCAATCAGACCAGGTTTTGGATTACATCCAAAATATTTAAAGAAAATAATTGGTAAAAAAGTTAATAAAAATTTAGAAAAAGGAATACCTTTTAATTTATCATTCATTGATTAGAAATCAAATCTAAATTTTTTTCTTTTATTATTTTTAACAATTCTTTTTGAGCATTTTTAATATATTCATCACTTATTTTGCCATCATATACATAGATTTTACTTTTCTCAAAATTGTATAATGCAGTTGAGACAATAGAACAAACAACTGTTGGATTAATGTTAATTAGGGTTAATATTTCTACAGGAAAGTTTTTATCTATAATTTTCATATTGGGAAATATTTTTTCAGAATTTTTTATATCTCTTGGGTGAGGTTTTATTAATATTTGATAATCACTAAATTTTTCGATTATTTCATTATATATTTTTATTTCTTCTTCTTGTGTTATGGTTGTCAAACTACCTTCAGCTAAGGGTTCGGTTAATAAAAGAGCAGTTTTTTTATTAAAATCAATTCCTTCAATATTTACATTAAATATTTCTAAAATTTTTTTTTGTTCGGAATTAGTTAAATTATTCCAAAGATTTTTTATATCAATTATTTTTACCTTATCTTTAATTAAAGGATTATTATGTTCATGAGTTAAATAAACATTTTTTACATTTTCGTGACTTCCATAACATTCACAATTATTTAAAATATAAATTCCACAAACATGAAGGAAAAAATCAATCATTGGGTTAATTTTATGGGGTTCACATATCTCTGCAGTGTAATTTTCTAATCCATCTTCAATAATATTCGAGTTTTTATTTTCAAATAGGATATATGAAAATGGGGTTTGAGCATGTCCATAAGCTTCAACATCACAATTAAACGTTTTGATAAACAGTAAAATTCTAAGTTTAAGATAACCATAAAAATATTTAAAAAATCCAGTAATATTTTTGTAAACTCCAGGAAGTGAATTTAAATCAGCAAATTTTTTTCCTTGAAAGTGCACAGGTGGTAGCTGAATATGTTTAACATTTTTAGATATTTCTTTCGGAAACCATGCAGTAAATATAAAAATGTCTTCTTCATTATATCCTTTTATTAATAGGTATAAGAAAAAAGAATATACTGTTGTTACTATGCATATATTTTTTTTGTTTTTAGTCATTTAATCTCCTTGTACACGATTTAGATTTGTATTATATAATAAATTATTGATATTATCTAATTTAATATTTTGTATGAAAAATTTATGTTTGAAAAAATGTATATTTGATAAAATTTAACATTTATTTGGAGATTAATAATTTAATTATGCCCGAAATTAATATTAATCTCCATTTATGTTTATGGATTGATTTTTATGAGTAAAGTTAAAGATATGGCATTAGCACCTGAAGGTGTTAGGAAAATCGAATGGGTTCAAAAACACATGCCTGTTTTGGAATCCATCAAACAGGAATACTTGGAAACTCAACCTTTCAAAGGAATTACAATAGGCTCTTGCTTACACCTGGAACCTAAAACCATTAACCTTGGGTTAACATTGATGGCAGGTGGAGCGGAAGTCGCAATGACTGGATGCAATCCGTTATCTACCCATGATGATGCGGTTGCAGGAGCGGCTGACCTGGGATTGAACGTATACGGCTGGAGAGAACAGGATGATGAGGAATACTACCAGACAATCAACATGGTTTTAGACCACAAGCCTGACATTATCATTGATGACGGAGCAGACATGAT
>NZ_JBGULU010000120.1:0-10283 GCF_045116495.1 Methanobrevibacter sp.
ATTATGCTAATGATTTACTTTACCTATCATTTTATCATGCATAATTTCAATATTTCTAATGTCTATCCAAGCTACTGGATAGTGTATATCGGAATTACCATGGGTGCCATAACATCAAGCGTTCATGGAATTACTGAAATCGGATTTTGCTTTTTCATTGTAGGATTTATAGCAATGCTAATTACATTCCCTCTAGTAGTATACAGATATCTAACCTGTCCAGATGTTCCTGATGTAAACAAACCACTAATATGTATTTTTACTGCAGTTTTAAGCATATTAATTGTTGGATATCTGAATTCTGCACAAACAGTATCAAATGAATTTGTTATTGTCCTTTATGTTTTAGCATGCGTATTCTATGTCTTTTCACTGTTGAAATTCATCCAATACAGAAATCTTGATTTCTATCCAAGTTTTTCAGCATTCACATTTCCATTTGTAATCAGCGCACTTGCAACGAAAGGGATTAATGCAAAAATAGGTTCCAATTTGATTTTAACTAACTTATTGAGTGTGGAAACAGCAATAGCTATTGTTATTGTAGTCTATATCCTATTGAGATATATGAATTTTTTAAAAAATAGTGAAAGTAGAAATTAATCTACTTAATTTTTATTGATTAGTCTTACTTTTTTAGGAGAAACGATGATTAGATCCTTATCATCTGTTCTTGCAAGCAGTAATGCCTGAGCACCATATCTTGTTCTCATCTGCTTGATTTTTTCACCAGCCAATTTAAAATTAGCTGCACTTTCTCTTTCTAAAAATGACAAATCCAAAATAACAGGATTTTTTTCTTCTAAAACCTGATCAACAACATAATTAATGTCATCAATAGTTTTTGGCCTAATTAAAATAATTTCATAAAATGACTGTTCAGGAGTAATCACCTCATACTCGTCATAAGCAGGAGTTGGATTAGGGTTAGGTGCCCTTCTTTGTTGAGGACGATTTTGTTGAGGGTGATTTTGTTGAGTTGGATGTTGCTGTGCAGGTTTGTTTTCATTCTTTGTGAGATTATTAATCATTTTGGAAAGGTTATCAAGAGCGCTTTCATGATTGCCGTCAAGATTTGCTGGTTTTTCTGGTTCTTCGAAGCCTAAACTTCTTTTTATTGTATCTGTAAAACTCATTTCTAACTACTCCTCTAAATATTCAAAAATAGCATCTAATAATTTGTCAGCACCGTTATTGTAAACATCCTCTGTAGGCAAATCATATTTTGACTCGAAGTATTCAGGGCATAAATCTAAGCTGGCATTCTTAAAGTTAACTGATAGGCCAACAACTTTTGTAGGCTCAACAGCTTCAATAGCCCTTATTTCTTCTTCAATACCACGAGGTTCTCTGTATGGGTGATTTGGCCTGTGTCCAACAATAACTGCATCTGGAGAAGCACCAATTAAAATTGCTGCTGACAAACCTCTTGGATGAGGATTGCCTTTCTCGGTTAAGCTGGACTGACCTTCAATAAAAATAATATCTGGTTTTTTAGTTTCTTCAGCATATTTGATTGCAGATAAAACTGCTGCTGGAACATCCATAGCAGATAAACTTCCAGCTCTGAAATTAAAATCAGTAGGTTCTTCCAATCCCATTTCATCAGTGGATATAATTGCAGGAGTTAAACCTCTTTTTGATGCTGCAAGACCAAGCATTTTAGTGGTGGTTCTTTTACCACATTCCTGGGATGTGCCTCCAACGAAAATTACAGGAGCATTAGGAGTATAAGATATTTTTGGTAAAACTTCACATGATTTTTCAGGAGCGACTCCAGCTATTTTCTCTACAACATCTAATCTTGGACCAATATCCTTTATAACAAGATTTTTTGAATCAGCAAATTTCTTTAAAGACAAGTTATCTTCAATTGATAAAGACCTGAAGGAAGTAATGACATTCAAACCGGCATCGATTGCTTGAACTGCATATTTCAAAGCAGACCCTTCTGCACCAATAGGCAACATAATAACAAGTGACTTTGCATTTGGAGCACTCTTCAAACACTGTTGTAAGCTATCTGATACCATAAGATTACAAAATTGTTTTCCTTGTTTTTTCTCATCATCATCGATGAATCCCACTGTCTCTATACCTTCAAGATTGGAGAATTTTTCACCTCCTCCACCACATCCAACTACGATGAATGGATTTAAATCTTGAATTTCTTTTACTGATTTTACTGAATACAAAAATTTCACCCCTATCCTATAATTTATAACTTATAACTAAATCATGTAAATTTATTATCCTAATTTTTCAAAAAAAAATTTTCAAAAAATGATATTATAATTATTTATAAATTTTCACATTAATAAATGTATAATGTTTTATGCTACATAAGACAAAATAATATTATAAAATTTAATATGGAAAATTATTATCAGGGAGAGATTAACATGAGAAAACCTTATGTTATACTTATTGGAAGCGCATCCGGTATTGGAAAGTCAACAATAGCTGCAGAATTGGCCAAAGCATTAAACATTAAGCATTTGATTGAAAGTGATTTTATACGGGCAGTGGTAAGGGGAATTATTGGAAAAGAATATGCACCAGCACTCCATAGCTCATCTTATGATGCATATAAACATTTAAGAAATAGGGATCGTTTCAAAAGTTACGATGAACTGGTGTCTGCAGGTTTTGATGAGCATGCCGCTTCAGTAATTCCGGGTTTGGAAAAGATTATTCAAAGGGCCATCACAGATTATGATGACATCATCATTGAAGGCGTTCATTTAGTTCCGGGACTCATCAACATTGAACAGTTCAGGGACTATGCAAACATTTACTTTTTCATATTGAGCTCCGATGAGGAATCCCACAAAGAAAGGTTCGTTAAAAGAGCCGTTCAAATTCACAGAGGTGGAAAACAGCTTGATTTCTTTAGGGAAAATAGAATTATACATGACCACCTGTTAATGCAAGCAAAAGCACATGATATAAATGTAATTAAAGCCGAAGCCATTGATAAAACCCTTGATAAGATTTTAGCAATCATCAACAAATCATGCACAACAATCAATCTCATCAATAATGTCGATGAATTAGCAGATGTTATTGATATAATCATTAATAAGAATAACGGAAGCATGGAAAAAGTTGTCTATAACATTAAAGGATTTAAAGAACCGTTAATCCGAAACGTTAATGTCAGCGATATTGAATCTGCAAAAAGATTTATCGACAATCTTGAAAAGGATGAAAGCAAAAAAGAATATCTGAATGAATTATATAATTTGTCCGAATATAGGAAAACAACCATATGTGCTTCCAATCAGGAAAAACTAGACGAAATCATTAACGAATTAACTGAAAAAGGATATGTTTCAAATGAATGAAGATCAATTAACTGAAATGATTATTAAATGTCCCGCCTGCTCCGTTGAAGGAAAGGCAAAGTCAATAATGAAAGAGCTTGAAATACCACATTTTGGAAAAGTTCTTGAAACATCAATTCAATGTCCGGAATGCGGATTTAAGCACAGCGACATTATTGCCCTTGAGCAGAATGAACCTGCAAAATATGTTCTGGAGATAAATAAAAATACATTAACCGTCCGAGTCGTCAGGTCCCAATCCGCTACCGTTTCAATTCCCGAAATTGGTGTTAAAGTGGAACCTGGCCCAAAATCTGAAGGCTATGTAACCAATGTCGAAGGTATTCTCAACCGTTTTGAAGATGCAGTTAAAAAAGCTTTGAATCTTTTCGATGACGAACCTTCCCAAATCAATGGTAAAAATACTCTAAACAAAATTCAGGAACTTAAAAAAGGAAATGGAACTGCAACCCTCATTATTCAGGATCCATTCGGACAAAGTAAAATTGTCAGCGATAGTGCTGAAATTTTGGAAATTCCCGAAGAGGAATTGAACGAGTTAAAAACAGGCTTTAGTCATATTGAAGACAAGTGATGGCGTAACCAGAATTTAATTTTGACGGACACGGCAAATATTTATAATAACAATTTAACAAATACACAATTATGAAAGAACTTGAAAAAATGCAAGCAGGGCTTGAATATTGCTATGACGATGAAGAAGTATCCTTAATGAAATTGCATGCTATTGAAAATGCCAACATATTCAATTCAATTGCAGACGATGATTTGGATAAGCAATATGAAGTATTGAGTGAGATTTTAGGTTCTGTTGGTGAAAAAGTCTGGATTGCAAAAAGATTCTGTTTTGATAACGGGAAAAACATCCACATTGGAAATAATTTTACAGCAAACTTTAATTTAACAATTCTTGATGTTAAAGAAGTTTATATTGGAGACAATGTGATGATTGGTCCAAATACCACCATTACAACCGCTACACACCCCATAACCCCTAAAGGCAGACGTGCACATTTGGCCCAAGGAAAAACCATTAGAATCGGGAATGACGTGTGGTTAGGTGCTAATGTTACCGTTCTTCCAGGAGTTACCATTGGAAATAATGTTGTAATCGGTGCAGGTGCAGTTGTCAATAAAGATATTCCGGACAATTCCCTTGCAGTAGGCGTTCCGGCCCGTGTTATTAAAAAAATAGAGAATGACCTCTAAATCAATTAAAATACCACTATAATAGCTAATTTGGGAAGCACATCCATTAAAAATCAATTAAAACTCGATGTGACAATCTGACAAAATTTAATTTTGGCAGATTCCATTAAAAGAAGAAAATATTTTTTTAATTATATAATCTTCATACTTTTTTTAAATAGCTAAAACATATTCACCATTTGAAATTTAATCAAAACAAATATATCCTATTTTTAACACAAATATGTATCAACATATATTACTATTATTGGAGGAAATAATATTGCTAAACAAAAAGATAATGATACTGACAATATTTTTAGTAAGTCTACTGGCTGTTTCGGCAGTATGTGCAGCGGACAATACTACAAATGACATTGCAAGTGCGGATAATGATAAAGATGGAATATCATTATCAGAAATTTCCAATGAGGATGAAGAAACATTAAGCAGTTTTTCATCCAATTCTGTTGAAATAAGTGATGATACCACTGAATTGACATATGACGAATATGATTATGACGACGACTATTATGACGACAGCTATTATGACGAAGACGATTATGGCGACGACTATTATGACGACAGCTATTATGACGAAAACGATTATGGCGACGACTATTATGACGAAAACGATTATGATAATGTTTATGTTGAGTCATTGAATGGAAATTATGGTGAAAAAAATATCATTAAATATGGCTGGACAGGTAATTTAAACGGTTATTTTGAAATTTATAAAGGCAATACCCTGTTATATCAAAAAGAATTATATTCAAATGGTTATAATAATCACGATGAAACTTATGATGGTTCAGCTATAAAGTCTGCCGGCACCTATAAAGCTCAGATATGTGATGAATATGATGACATATTAGCACAGGCAACCATAAAAATCAATAAAGCTAAAACACATACCCTTGCCCGTTCTTTTTCATCCAAAATAGGTTCAAAAGAATATATTATTGCGGGAATATCCGACCCGAATGAAGAAAAGATATACGAAACTTCAGGAACCGCTAAAATTAAAATTGCTGGAAAAACATACACTACTAAATTTAAAAAAGGATTGGCTTATATATTAATTAAATTGCCATTGAAAGCAAAAACTTATAAATGTACTGTTAAATTTTTAGGAAACAGCAATTATAAAGCTAGTTCCGGCAAGTTTACTATTAAATTAAATAACGGTAAAGTCGTAATATTGAAAAAGAATAAACAGGTTAAAGTAGGCAAATATACTGTAAAACTCAAATCAAATCACTATAAATCATTGGTTAAAGCATTTAAGAAAGATAAATCTAAAACTCTTGACTTTAAAACCAAATATAAATACAAAGTTAAAGTACCATACACTAAAACCGTGAAAAAATATAAAACTACTAAAGCAGTTAAAACTTTGTATGGAGTATCATATTTGCCAATGATTAATAGGATGTATTCCAATGGCTGGACAAAAGTATCCGAATATACTTACACCAAAGCAAATCCTCAAAATAAATATGGTATTGGATTAAGTGCATACACCTATGCAGTATGTAAATGGGTAAAAGTATCTTATAAAACTGCATATAAAACAAAATATTATCCTGTTAAAGCATACATTTCATATAAAAAATCAACTACATTGCCGTTAATCGAATTGTATGCAAATGGAAAAACTATAACTTGGAAATATATGGCAATTGCATGATTAGATAAATATGACGTATTTATCTAATTTTTTTATTTTTGGAGTAGAAAATGGAACACAAAAATATAATCATCATATTAGTTGTAATAATTATTGCTCTTGCGGCAGGTTTAGGCGTGTTGCTTTCACAACAAAACACTCAGGAGCATACAAATGTCGAAACCAACCAAACCGAAGAAACTAACATACAGGAATCTTCAAGTACACCAGATACCATAACAGTAGAATTGCCCGAATTTGACAAAACCTACACCGGAACCGCTGGCGAATACACAGTCAAAGCAAGCAAATGGATGGGATCTAAAGTTGGAGGATTTGAAGTTTACCTCTACAAAAACGGAGAACAAGTATATAAAGACTCCTATATGTCCAGAGCATATTTCTACATGGATGGAGAATGGAAATGGAGCGAATGGGGTAACGGTCAGGGCGCAGAACACCATAAGTATCCTGTGAGCAACGGAGTTGAAATCCAAAAAGTAGAAGTTAAATTTTAATTAAAAATACTAACCAGTAGTTGCAATTTGCATCTACTACTATTTTTTTATATTTTCGTTAACGAGTAAAAAAAAATAATAGAATAAGAAGGAAGTGATTTTTTCCTTCTTCTTGAGAAGAAAAAGTTTATTCTTCTTCCTCTTCTTCATCAAGGGTTGTTGTGAAGTTTGTAAATGTGTCTTCTTCAACAACATCTTTTAATTTTAATGTTTTTTGAACATCCATAGCTAATGCATTACAATCTGCTTTAATAGCTTCTAAATGTAATAAAATTCTTTCTTTTTCTTGGTTGATTCTTTCAATGTTGGTGTATGGGTATGTAGATTCTTTAAGCATCTCATACTCAATAGTTGTGTATGGGTATTCATTTAATTGTTTACAAACATTTTTTAAGACTTCTCCTAAAAATTTGTTCATTTCAACTTTTACCCTTTCACGAATCATTTTGTCATCATCAAGATTTTCTTTCATTAAACGTACTACTTCCGCTTTAGCAAAAGGCAATTTTTCTTCTTCATCAACATATTCTTCAGAAGTTTCTATAATTTCTTCATCTGCCATTATTACACCTCGTTTAATAATTAAAAATATTGATTCATCAAGTAAAATATTAAAAAAAATATTATTTCATCAATATCTAACTATAACTTTATCATAAGTTTTATTTAAAGGTTTTGATTTAATTGAAGAAACGGAGCATTATTCGACCAGTTTTTTAATCAAATATAAAAATAATTACTCGTAAAATTAATAATTTTGATACTTGCGAAATTTTGAAAAATCGTTTTAAAAAAATAAAAATTAGTAGCCCGAAGGCTACTTAAAATTATCTTTTCTTCAATATATTGTTACCATACAATGCACCCATCGTAAACACAAACAGCAATATAATTACCATAATAGGATTTCCAGATTCGTAATTTTCTAAAATGGACTTAGCATACATCCTGATATTATCATCAGAGTGATTATGTTTACTGTTTTTAGGCACATCATTATGTTTCTGTTTTTCAACAACATTAACAGTAACGGTATCATTATTGTTAGATAAATCCGGATCGTAGTTGTCATTTGTAGCAACAACTTTATTCTGTGCACTTCCAGCTTTAGTTACCATTGCTTTGATTTTTAAAAATGCTGAACGGCCTGAATCCAATAAATCGAGAGACCATACATCATTTACTTTATCAAAGTCGCCTGCACTGGCATGGAATGACAACAATTCAAGTGAATCATCCATTATTTCACTAACTCTAACGTTTTCTGCCACATCAGGACCTTTATTTGTTAATTTAATTGAAAAATTAACTATATCCCCCACGACATACTTATATTTGGAAACTGTTTTTGTAACTGATATGTCGCTTGCAGGGTATACATACAGATAAGATTCATCCTCATTGTTTTCCGGATTAGGATCTGCTTCATATCCCCAGATAGAAGCGACATTTACAAAATCGCCTGTCTTTTCTATTTTACAGATAATGTCCAACTGTTTAGATTCACCACTGTCCAAATATCCTATATCCCATATGGAATCCTCATATAAGTCATCACCATAAACATCAACGACAGTCAGTCCTTCAGGGATTACATCACGAACAACAACTTCAGTTGCCTCATTAGGACCATAGTTGGAAGCTATTAATGTCCATTTTACCAAATCAAGATAATTTGCACTAGACACATTGATTAATTTTACTACAGCCAAGTCCGCAAGAGGATTTACTGTTATTGAATCATTATCCTGGTTGTTTGATTCATTCCAGTCATATTGTGAAGGCACAACCCTTGCAACGTTTACAGTATCCCTTAAAGTTTTAACAATACAACGGATAACAATTGATTCACTGTCTCCGATATTCAAATGGTCAAGATACCACATTCCTTCACCATAGCTGCCTGAAGTGCATGTATAGTCGACAAATTCCAAACCTTCAGGCAATTCATCTATTACAAATATCTCATTACTGTCATCAGGTCCGTTATTTGTTACTGTGACTGACCATTCAATCATATCTCCAAAGTAAGGATTTGAATCATTTACGCTTTTGACTACGCAAAGGTCGGAGGATTTTGGAACAAATACAGTAGCATTGTTCTTGTTATTGGACAGGTTATGGTCATATTCATTTCCACTAATGTTAACCATGTTGGTCAATTTACCGGTTTTATTGACATAACATATTAATTCAAGTGTTTGGGTTTCACCTTTTTCAAGGCAGCACACTGACCATAATCCATTATCATAAAATCCTTTGCTTGCAGTATAATTTATTAAATGCAATCCTTCAGGAAGGATATCATCAACAAGAACTCCAGTTGCCTTATTAGGCCCATTGTTTTTAGCTATTATTGTCCATTTAACTGATTGATGATATTCCACTTCAGACTGATTTACTAATTTTATTATTGATAAATCAGATGCATTTGCAACTTTAACAGATTCATTGTCCTTATTATTGGATTTATTCAGGTCAAATTCTTTTCCGGTTACAGAAACATTATTGACGAATAAACCTGTGCCGTTTACATTGGTAATTACTGTTAAAGTTTTCATTTGACCTTTGTTAATGTTTCCAACAGTCCATACGCCAGTATTGTGATTGTATTTGCCAGATGAATCATCACTAACCCAAACTAAAGATTCAGGAAGTAGATCCTGTACAATAACACCTGTTGCAGTATCCGGACCGTTGTTGACGACATTGATTGTCCATTTAACAGTGTCTGCGAAATTTGGTTCTGAATTGTTGACGGTTTTTGATACCTTCAGGTCAGATGCCGGCTTTACAGTTATTGATGCATTGGCTATATTGTTAGCAGGATTTTGATCATACTCATTGCCTTTCACACTGGCCACATTAACATAACTGCCGGTAATATCAGCCCTAGTATAGATTTTAACACTAACACTGCCTCCAACAGCCAAATTACCAACCTCAACAACACCATTACTGTAAGGTCTAGAGGAATTCAAATAAACAAAACCTCTCGGCAAAGTATCCGAAATCCTAACGCCGGTAGCAGCATCCGGACCAAAATTAGTAACAGTCAAAGTCCAGCAGACAATGTCAGTATAGTTAACAACACCCGGACTAACAGTCTTTACAATACCCAAATCAGATGCTGGCTTAACTGTAACTGTTTTTGTTGCATTGTTGTTAGTCCTATCCCAATCAAATTCATTTCCAGTAACGGAAACAATGTTTTTAATTGAGCCTGTTGCATTAACTTTTGAAATGATGTTTAAATTGACACTGCTTCCTTTGTTCAAGGTTCCAATATTCCATTTTCCAGTGTTGCGATTGTATTTTCCGGATGAATCATCACTAACCCAAACTAAAGATTTAGGAAGTAAATCACTGACAGTTACACCAGTAGCAGTATCCGGACCATTATTTTTTACTGTTATTGTCCATTTTACCAGTTCATGGAGATTGACAACTGACACATTGGAAACTTTTGTTACCTGCAAGTCTGCTGCAGGCTTTACGGTTACTGATGCATCAGCCCTATCGTTAGCAGGATTGTAATCATACTCATTACCTTTCACA
>NZ_JBGULU010000121.1:0-3311 GCF_045116495.1 Methanobrevibacter sp.
GAAAAGACATATGATCAGGAAGTTTTGGAATATAAACCTAGACTTAGCTGGGCTAAGGATGTCTTTAAATTCTAATTTCTCTTCTTTTTTTTAAAATTTCATTCATTTACTAAAATTGCTTTGAATTTGCAAAATTGCAGGCATTTAAAACTGCTGATTTTAAATAGGATTATATCCTAATGGTTAATTTGAAGAAATAATCTGTTGGGAGTTATAATGTTGGATTTTGAAAAAATAGCTGAACTTTCATTCGTAACAATGGAACTTAATGAAACGGTCAGGCTTGAAAATGGTATGATAATAACAAGGGAAAATGTCTGTGAATTCATTAATAATGTATTTGACACTTAATTTCATGTGATGTAAAGTTTTTTATTTATATAATTTATATGATGGGAAAATAATATATTATTTTGAGGTGAAAAACAAATGCACTTTGATGACTTTGACAAGGAAATGAGAGTTTATGAAGAATCCCTTGACCAGTATGTTCCGCAAGATCAGTATATTGCAGTACGTCTTGACGGACGTTCATTTACACGCTTAACAAAAAGGGTATGCAAATTCAAAACTCCATTCGACGAGAAATTCAGAGATTTAATGACTGATACAGTAAAATCTCTTATGGAATCCGGTTTTAAGATTGTTTATGGATACACAGAGAGTGACGAGATTTCACTTTTGTTCCATCCAAGTGATAACACTTTCTCCAGAAAAACCAGAAAAATCAACACAACTCTTGCAGGAGAAGCCAGTGCAGCATTTTCACTTAAAATTGGTCAAATTGCAACATTTGACAGTCGTGTAGTACCGCTTCCTGATAAAAAAAGAGTTGGGGATTATTTCAGATGGAGACAGGAAGATTCCTACAGAAACTCTCTTAACGGATACTGTTACTGGACTTTAAGGGATGAAGGAAAAACAGCTTCTCAGGCTTCCAGAATCCTCAACGGTAAAGGTCCTAAATTCAAAAAAGAATTACTGGCCGAAAAAGGCATTGACTTTGACAGTGTTCCTGCATGGCAAAGATACGGATGCGGAATCTACTTTAAGGAAGTTGAAAGAGAAGGGTTCAACCCTATTAAAAACGAAAAAGTAATTACAAAAAGAAGAGAGCTTTTTGTTGATTATGAAATTCCATACGGAGTTGAATACAAGGATTATGTATTGGAATTTTTAGATGATGGTTAAAAACCGTCATCAATTTTCTTTTTTTGCATTTAATTGAAAATGTCGATGATTATTTTTTATCCAATGAAAATAGTATTATATGATAATGGTTAATATTAGAATAATGAATACTCTGTTTTAAAAATTAAATTGAATATTGGTTAATCTATATGTTAGGCATAAGCAAAGCTAAAGAATTCAAATGCAATGTGGAAAATGTCAGAAATGTACTTGTTCTTTCATTTATAGACAACGGTGCAAAAAGTTTGCTTGAAAGATTTTCATACGAAGAGGGATATTCAATTGAAGATGATATTTTATATGATCCCCATAAGTACATGAGGCTTACAAAAGAAGGAGAGATAAATACATTTTCTACAATCTATGAATTTGAAAATAATGAGTATTTAATTAATTTCACTAATTTTCCCACATACCTGATAAAGAATCAGGAATGCCTGTTGAATTCGGCTGACACCTGTCTGATAGTAATCAGCTCAACTGAAGAAAATGTCATTGAGAAATACACCGAACTGATACAATCTGTTATTAGAAATAAGATTAAACCTATTCTGATTATCAATAAGTTGGATATGTTAATTAGAATTTATGAAGATGATGAGATTGAACAGTTGGTTCGAAGGATTGCATATATCATGGCAAAAGTAAATGATATAATTGAAAAGGAAAGGGGCAGTGACGACTGGAATATAGAAGTGGAAAAGGGCAATGTCATTTTCGGATCTGCGACTCATGGCTGGGGTTTCAACAGGGAAGTGTCTGAAAAAACAGGAATTGAATTTAAAGAGATTCAGCAAACTGTGAAAAATAGTATTTACACAAATCTCGATGAGAAAATACCGATTAGTAAAGCAATATTTGAATGTATAATTGCCAATTCTCCAGTAACATCAAAGTCCCTTACTTATAGGCTTCCGATAATCTGTAAAAATGAAATTGGTACAGATATGGCCGAATCAATGATTGATGCAGACCCTGAGGGTCCATTAATTGTGATGTTTTTTGGTGAAAAGCATTCTGAAATATTTCCCAAATCAATCTATTGTAGAATTTTCAGCGGCACACTTAAAAAGGGTGATGAAATTCATTTAATGAACTCCCTGGAGACAATAAAAGTTATGCATACTTTCATATATGACGGACCCCATCAATTTGCATGCGATGAAATTCCTGCCGGCAAAATGGGTTCTATAATGACAGATAAAGACGTTTTATTGGGAGAACTGTATTTTCTTTAACTGTACAGTCAATTTTCAAAAAAGTAAAGATTGCATTAATATGTTTAACAAAAAAAATTAATAGCAAAATCAATATAATATGATTTGGTGAGTAAATGTCTTTTAGTTTGGAAAGCATTGGAATGGAAAAAGAAGCAAGATATGAAGCTATTTTCACTACCATGAACAATGCGGGTGAAATGAATGCAGCTCCAATAGGCGTAAAATGCATAAATGATTATGACATTGCGGCACGTATTTTTGATGGAAGCAAAACCCTTGAAAACATCAGACAAACAAAAATGTTTGTTGTAAACATTACGCAAAATCCTCAAATTTTTGCCGATTCATTATATGACAATCTGGATAATCTCAAATTTGTAAAGGATGATGACATAGCATATTTAAAAAATGCGGATGCATACTTCATTTGTCTTGTAAAGTCAATAGAGGAATTAGATGCTGAAGGGGATCATGTCAATGAAGGTGCCAAAAGCTATATTGTAGTGGCTGAAAACATTAAGATTACAATCAACAAAAAAGGTGCAAGAGCACTTAACCGAGGATTATACTCATTTTTGGAATCATTGATTGACTACTCTCGAGCAGATTTAGTTGATGAGGCAAAAAAAGAGGAATACAAGAAAAGATTCCTTGAAAATGAACGTGTTATCCAAAGAGTCGCCGAAAAGGATGTTAAGGAGTCCATGGCTAATCTAAGGGAAAAGATGATTGAAAAGGGATTGGATATATAGGTGATATCATGAGTGATAAGGAAAAAGTAATAGAAGCATTTAAAAATTCTGAAGAACCTTTAAACGCCAAAAAAGTCAGCGAACTTTCAGGCGTTGAGAAAAAGGAAGTAGACAAAATCATGAAAGAATTGAAAAAGGATGAAACAAT
>NZ_JBGULU010000122.1:0-23148 GCF_045116495.1 Methanobrevibacter sp.
GTTCATCATAGTCTTCCATATTCACCATATAATCACCTTATAAACTTAATTTAATCATGCATTCAAATCTCTTCGGTTATCCAATCAATCGTTTAACAACACATATTATAATTATTATATTATGATGCCCAAATGACTAAAATCAGATACACAATACGATAAGAATATATATTTATAACATTTTAAATAATTTTCTAAAATTAAAAATATATTAAAATACTTAAAAAATGAAACGAATGAATAAGATATCGTTGAAATACAAAATATAATAATTTAATTGATAAACAGCTTATCTCCTGACGACAATAATATGAAAAAAAATATTAACAGTAAAATGCAACATGTCGAAAAATTATTAACAACCGTTATTGAAAGATATTATTGAGATGATTATGATGAAGGTAGAAGAAATTGATGCCATTAACTATAAAAACAATGAGGCAACAGAAGCTAAAGAAAAAGTCGTCCTTGATGAAACAATAACTCTAACCATCAACAATGAAATCAGCCGCAGCCTATCGGCTATTGAAGATTCACTTGAAGAATTTGCAGTAGGATATCTTTTTAATGAAAATATGGTAAATTCAATGGATGCAATTAAAAAAATTGAAGTAAATGGAGTTCAGATTAATGCTGAAATTGATGATACCCTTTTAAAAACAAATGAAACAGTATTGTGTTCAGATTCCGCCGGAGGATGGAGAAGCAAAATAAAGCATGTCAATCCAGTACAATCCACATTCCAGGTACATGTTTCTGAATTGATTGACAGAATTGAAGAGCTGAAAGACAATGCAGAAATCTGGCAGGCTACAGGCGGAACACACGTTGCAGGAATTGTCTATAAAGACCAATTTGTTGTAAAAGAAGATGTTAGCCGCCATGTTGCAGTGGATAAAGTTATTGGATATGGTTTATTGCATGATTTTGACCTGTCACAGTCATATGTAATCTATAGCGGAAGAATGCCTGCGGACATGGTTATAAAAATGACAAGAGCCGGAGTGCCAATTTTAGCATCAAATGCCGCTCCAGCCAATTCAGGATACAATATTGCAAAAAAAGGAAACATTACACTTGTCGGATTTTTAAGAGGCCAACGCTGTAATGTATATAATAATCAAAATAGAGTAATTTTTGACTAAATTACTCTAAATTGGCATGTCTTTTTCCTAAATCAGTTTCTGTCTGTTGCTTTTTTTCCATTAACTCAGAAACGATTGCATCTAAAAATACCAATGTAGTCAACTCGAAAGCAGTACCGAGAGGAGTTAATGAAGTATAGTTACCATGAATCTGACGCTTCATATAATTTTCATCATCAACTTCCTGTTTTGTCCTACCTTTAACCAAAAGATAACTATCAGATAATTTACCAAGGGTAGACTCTGGGTAAGAGGTTACAGCCAATACTCTGGAACCTTTATCTTTAGCAATTTTTGCAGCAGAAACTATGGTGTTGGTTTCACCGGAACCTGAAACAGCAATTATACAATCATTTTCATGAATTGCAGGAGATATGGTTTCACCGACAACATAAGCGCTTAAACCCAAATGCATTAATCTCATTGCAAATGCCTTTGCTGCAAGACCTGACCTTCCCGCACCTGTTACAAAAATATTTTCAGCCTTTAAAATTTCATTTTCAAAACTCTCAACAGTATCCTTATCCAAATATTCAACAGCATTTTCTATATTATTTAATATAGCATTAATTGAATCCTTCATTATTTCCATTTTATCTACCCAGAATAGTTAAACAATATAATTATAATTATGATTAAATAATTATATATAATTAATGAAATTAGAAAGTAGAGGTTTAATCAGCTTAGATATAAATGGTACGATATATGACTATAAACTATATCAAAGCCTAGAATCATTATCCAGAACAAAATCCCAAAGGCAATCAGCAAAAGAGTTAAATATTTCACATACTGTTTTTAATCGAAGATTACTCAAAGCCGAAGAAAAATTAGGATTTAAGATAACTGAAAAAGTAGGCAATGGAACAATATTGACTAAAAATGGGCTGGAACTGCTTGAAGAATTTCAGAAGTATCAAATAAAAATCGAAGAGCCTTCAAACATAAATATTGTTGGAGGCCACATCAGTTCAGGACTTCTGGAAAGTATAAAACACCCATTTGCTACAAATATCTACAGCAGCAGTGACAGAGACGCATTTGAACTTGCCAAACGGGGCGCTGTTGATATTTTAACATTGGATGATCCGTTAATTGCCTATGAAAGAGATATTGATTTTACACCGATAGCCTACGATTACCTCGTTTTAATTTCAAGCCCGAATTGCGAAGATATAAAAAGTATTAATGATTTAAATGGCCTTGATTTTGTAAATGTAACCGGTTCAGCCCAAAGACTTGCATGGAATACACTGAAACATTATGATATTGATTACAATATCACTTATAAAGTCAATTCACAATTTGATGCTTTCAAGTTGGTTAAAAATTCTGAAAACTTGCACTGTTTTTTAAATGCAAGCTATTTTAAAGGAAATGAATTGTTAAAGTTCGATACACGACATGTAATCAGTCTGATTAAAGTCAACGAAGATAAACAAGAAGTTAATGAATTCATTGAATATTTATTAAACGATGGCCAGAAAGAAATAAGAAATCAGGGTTTTACTCCTATACAATAATACTCATCAAATGCTCTCGGCAAAAAGAAAACTTTTATTAAAAATATAAATTAATTACACATTATGTGATTTTGCATAGTTATGAAATTTCATTTATATGTCACTCAAAACATTAAATAACTATAAAATCCAATATTAAATTGAAATATAAAAAGGCGATATTATGGCAAAAAACAGAGATTTACTAGCAATTGGTCACTCTGCTCATGATTACATTATTAGAGTGCCTGAATTTCCGAAAGCAAACTTTTCAGCACCAATAACCAACATGAAAACCTTCAACGGTGGTGCAGCGGCTAACGTTGCATGTGTTGGTGCAAAATTAGGATTAAAAACTTCATTGGTTTCAGCTGTTGGTGGAGATTTCAAGAAAACAGAATACTTTGAACATATGCAAAACCTAGGTATTGACACCGATTCATTAATCTATGTCCCAGGTGAAGCTACCCCTACCGCATTTGTCCTTACCAATGATAACGATGATCAAATCAGTTACTTCTACTGGGGAGCAGCACGTGAATTTGCTGACAGTAAAGTACCTACCGCTGCAATTAAAAATGCTGAAGCAGTTCATTTAGCAACCGGCGATCCTAATTTTAATTGGAAATGCTCACAGGAAGCAAAAGATGAAGATTTACTCGTTTCATTTGACCCTGGCCAAGACCTTGGAATGTATGATACCAAAAAATTATGTGACGTGATACAAAACAGTACCATATTATTTGGAAATCATCATGAAATTGAAAGGATATTAAATGCTCTAGAAGTCGATTTAGCAGGTCTTAGAGAGTTAGGACCAAAAATAATCGTGAAAACCTGTGGAGCACAAGGCAGTGAGATTTACTCAAATGAAGAAAAAATCAAAATCGATGCAATTGAAAGAGAAGCTATTGATCCAACCGGAGCAGGAGATTCCTACAGAGCAGGATTTTTAACAAGATTCCTAAATGGAGAATCTTTAGAAGAATCTGCAAAATTCGCATCTACAGTATCATCATTTATTGTAGAGCATCAAGGCTGTCAAACCAATATGCCTACATTTGATGAGGCATTTGAAAGAATGCAAGAATTTTACTAAATTCTTTTCTTTTTTTATTTTTTTTAAAGCAAACTTTATTTATATCAATAAGGCTTTAATTTTGATATACTAAGTGAAAAATAACTATTTTTTAAAAAAAAATTTACATATATCAATAAAGTTTGAATTAACAATAATCCAATTAATTTAAATACTATTAAATAAATATAACACAATATCAATCTTTGATGAAAAAATCATAAAATAAATTTGACTGTTTAATCTATAATCAAGGAGGAAAATAATGACACAGATTAGTGATGCAAAAAAAGGCATTTTAACTGATGAAATGAAACACGTTGCAGAAATTGAAGGTGTTTCAGAAGATTTCATTTTAAAATCAGTAGCCCAAGGTACTATCGTAATACCAAGTAACGTTAATAGAGATATCGAAGCATCAGGTATTGGTGCAGGATTAAGAACAAAAGTAAACGCAACCGTAGGTACTTCAACCGATATTGTCAACTTTGATGAAGAAGTCTTAAAAGCACAAATCGCAATTGACAACGGTGCAGACTGTTTAATGGAATTAAGTATCGGAGGAGACCTGGATGTAATAAGAAACAGAGTCCTGGACATGTCCCCATTGCCAGTAGGTTCCGTACCAGTTTATCAGGCTGCTATTGAAAGTATCAGAAGAGACGGTTCTGTAGTTTACATGACTGAAGATGACTTATTTAACACCATCGAAAAACAAGCAAAAGATGGTATTGACTTTATGGCAGTCCACAGTAGTATCAACATTGAAACCTTAACCAGACTCAAAAGACAAGGCCGTGTAACTGGTTTAGTCTCAAGAGGAGGTTCCTTCATGTCCGGATGGATTGTTGAAAACGAACAGGAAAATCCATTATATGCTAACTTCGATTACGTTTTAGAAATTGCAAAAGAACACGATGTAGTTCTTTCACTTGCTAACGGTATGAGAGCAGGGTCCATTGCCGATTCAACCGACAGGGCACAAATACAAGAATTGATCATTTTAGGAGAATTAATCGACAGATCCCGTGAAGCCGGTGTACAATGTATGATTGAAGGACCAGGACACATCCCAATCAACGAAATCCCAACCAACGTAATGATTCAAAAGAAAATGTGTTCCAACGCTCCTTTCTACATGTTAGGACCTATTGTATGTGACGTTGCACCAGGTTACGATCACATCGTATCTGCAATCGGTGCAGCATCTTCTGCAAAAGCCGGAGCAGACTTCATCTGTTACGTAACCCCTGCAGAACACTTAGCTTTACCTAACCCTGATGATGTTAGAGAAGGTGTTATTGCAACCAAAATTGGAGCTTATGCTGGAGACCTAGCAAGTGGCCAAATTGATGGTTCACAAGACCTTGCAATGGCAGAAGCTCGTAAAAATCTCGATTGGGAAGCACAATATGCTTGTGCAATGTTCCCTGAGGCTGCACGTGCAAAAAGAGACCAAAGACCTCCTGAAGAAGAAGACACATGTACCATGTGCGGTAACTACTGTGCAGTAAAAATCGTTAACGAATGGTTGGATCAATCCGATTCTGACTTAATTAAATAGATATTCTTATCTATTTAAACTTCTTTTTTTTATTTTTAATTATTCATATCCCAGTTCTTTTAATCTCTTTTTAGATTTGTTTCTGATATTTAATTGAGGTGAAGAAAAAGCGAGATTTATTAAAAAGTCTTCATCTAAAATATTGGCAATTGCCGCAATGCAGACAGACTCGTCAGCCTCATTTTTAATAATGTCTATTAAAACATTTGAATTTTTAATATTATTAACTGCAACTCGGCGAATCTCAGGATTATGATCATGCGTTGCCAGATATCTTAAAAGGGAATTATCTTTAATTTGTTCTATTGCAGCGCAACGAACACGGATATTTTTATCATTAGTTGCAATTTTATTTAAAATGTTTTCATCCTTAATCTTTTCAATAGCTGCAATGCGAACATTAACATCTTTATCTTTTATTGCAACCTTATTTAAAATATCTTGATTGCGTATACGGCCAACTGCAACATAACGAATTAGATTACATTCATCATTGATAACCAAATCATTTAAAATTACATCATATTGAATGCCCCTAACTGCAGCATAACGGACATCACTTGATGAATCCTTTTTGAATACTTCAATTAAGATGTTTTCATCACGGATACGTTTAATAGCAACTTTACGGGCCCACCAGTATTCATTATTGAGTGCAACATCCTTTAAGAAAGATTCATCACTGATGGCCACAATGTCTGAATAAGTAAATTTATTGCTAATTTCAAAACTATTGTTTCCTTCATTTAAAATATCCAAAAGTATTGTTTCATCCCTAATATTTTTTATCGCCATGCGACAAACCTCTTCATCAATTTCGTGTTTAGCTATATCCAATAGAATATTTTCATCTTTAATCCTTTGAACAGCTAATTTACGAAGGTAGGGAATTTTTTCATTTATCATAATGTCCAATAATGTTGTTTCATCTTTAATGAGTTTAATAGCCGCTTCACGAACATAACCTTTGTAATCAAATCTTGCAATATCCCTCAATACCAACTCATCGTTTATTTTTTCTATTGCCTTTAGGCGATTCTTTGGATTTAAATCATATTTTGCAATTTTTACATATCTTTCTTCATCTGTTATTGCAGCGGTATCATAAGTGTCAGTTTCTTCGATAGACATATAATCAATTTCTTCCACATGCCCTTCATACCATTTTGGAACTTTCTTTAAGTTGTAACAGCCATTAAATGTAGTCAATAACATTTCTGCATTGCTTACGTCCCAATCATCTAAAGATGAAGCATCAACTAAAGACATGCATTCATTAAACATCGATATCATCTTGCTTACCTTAGACATGTCCCATCCTGCCAAAGGAGAAACATCCACTAAAGAAATGCATCCATCAAAAACATTAGACATGTTTTCTACATTGGAGACATTCCAATTGGCTAATGGGGAAACGTCAACTAAAGAAATACAATTTCTGAATGAATCCCTCATATCCACCAAATTCGATACGTCCCAACTGGATAATGCGGAAATATCTGCTAAATTATCACAATTTCCAAAAATTCCGCTAATTACATTAACATTAGATACATCCCAATTACTTAATGCGGAAATATCTAGAAGATTAATGCAATCTTCAAACATTCCTCCGATTCGCTTTACATTTGATAGATTCCAGCTAGCTAATGGGGAAACATCAACTAAAGACTCACAATGCCTGAACATGACTGACATTCTATCTGCTTTTGATACATTCCAGCTAGCTAATGCAGAAATATCCTCCAAAGACTTGCAGCCTGAAAATAGGTTTCTCATTTTTTTGACATTACTTACATCCCAGTTAGCCAACGCGGAAATATCTGCCAGAGACCGGCAATTTTCAAATAAAAAATCTATGGCATCTACATTTGACACATCCCAGTTAGCCAATGCCGAAATATCAACCAAAGATCTGCATGAAGAAAACATTCCGCTGATTTTTTTTACATTAGCTACATTCCAATCACTTAGCGCAGATATATCAGCCAAAGACCTGCACTCCTGAAACATGCCTCCAAATTTTGTTGCATTGGATGTGTCCCAGCCGCTTAATGGGGAAATATCTTTCAGAGACATGCACCCCTGAAACAACCCTCCCATTATTTTTACATGTGAGGTGTCCCAATCACCTAACGATGCAATATCGACCAATGATTTGCAGTTTCTAAATAGTTTAGACATGTCTTTTACATTCGATATGTCCCATGATTCCAAACCTAAAACTTTAATCAGACTTTCACAATTTTCAAAAGTGGAAATCAATTCTTTTGTTTTTCTTGTTGCTCCCCTAGCCACAATAACCTTAACATTTGAAAGGTCTTTGTATTTATTTTTTAAATTTATTTGATTTGACAGGTTTTCACTGATATACAAGATATCATCTGTATTTTCAACTTGACTCCAACTGGTTAAATTAGTACCGTCTTTTAAAATAATCAAAACATCCAAATTTCCCAGATTATCTATGGATGCAGTTGTTGTATTCATCCGTTCGAACTGTTCTACAAAATCAATATGTTTAGATTCCTTAGTGCCTTTATGTTCCTGTGCATTTTTCAATTCCCTTTTAAATGCATTTCTGGATCTGAACTCATATTCCTCTTCAGACATCGCATATTTTAAAATAGCCTGTATGGACCCCAGACTTAGTTTGAGCCCACCTTCCAATATTGTATCTGTCAGATATATTGCAATGAGAGGAATTTCTTCAGAAAGTGCATAATGAATCTCATTTCTGACATTTTTTGATGCTACGGAATTAGGTGAAATGAAAACAACAAACAGTGAACATCCCCCAAGCGCTTCAGCAATCTCTTCTGGCCATTCGCTTCCGGGTGCAATTCCCTGATCATACCAAATGTTAAAACCCATATTTTTAAATCGAGTCAGTTCCGGAAAAACAAAATCAGCATCCATGTGGGCATAACTTACAAAGATATAATCTTCATCGCCCTTATATGCATTAAATGGAGTATTTGCAACATGTGGAAGAATATCACTATCATTATCCATTATTTTCACCTACTTAATTATACTATATTTTAATAAAAATATAAAATTATCTTACTGGTGCAAGAATACCCTACTTCTTTAACTAGAAGATGAATTACACAAATAGATTGGTTTAATTAACTAATCTTTTTATATTATAATAACAAAAATATAGATATACTTATTTTATGATAATTTTTTTTATTAATATGGTGAATATAGATGACACATTGGATTGAAAACATAGCTGATGAATTAAGTAAAATGGATGTAGAAGAACATGTCATTGCAAGTGGAACTTCCATTTCAGGTTCAATACATATTGGAAACTCTTGCGATATATTTATAGCTAATGGAATTGGAAAGAAATTAAGAGAAAAAGGAAAAAAAGCTAAAACAATCTGGATTGCAGATGATCACGACCCACTCAGAAAAGTTCCATATCCTTTACCTGAAGATTACGATAAATACTTAGGAATGCCATATTCCACAATTCCATGTCCTGACGGTTGCTGTGCAAACTTTGTGGAGCACTTTGAAAAACCATTGCTTTCAGTAATGGACGACTACGGAATTGAAATGGAAGCAAAATCCGGTTTTGAAATGTATAAATCCGGAGTATATAACGATTATATAAGAACTGCACTTGAAAATGTTGAAGAAATCAAAGAAATCTTCAACCAATACAGAAGAGAACCTTTGGCTGATGACTGGCTTCCTTACAACCCAATCTGTGACGAATGTGGTAGAGTAAATACAACTTACGCTTATGACTATGACGGTGACATCATAAAATACAGATGTGAATGCGGTCACGATGGTGAAATGGACATAAAATCCGGGAACGGTAAACTCACCTGGAGAGTTGAATGGGCTGCAAGATGGAAAATATTCGGAACAACCTGTGAACCATTCGGTAAAGACCACGCTGCAAGTGGAGGATCATACGATGTAAGTAGCGTAATATCTGAAAAAATCTTTGACTATCCTGCACCATACCCAGTGCCATACGAATGGATTACCCTAGACGGCGAAGCAATGAGTAAATCCCATGGAGTGTTCTTTGCACCTGAAGAATGGTTAAAAATCGGACCTGCTGAAAGTCTTCACTACTACCTGTTCAGATCAAAACCTATGAAAGCAAAAGATTTCTCACCAAAAATGCCTTACTTAGACTTTATTGATCAGTTTGATACAGTTGAAAAAGTATTCTACGATGAAGTGGAAGCACCATCTGAAAAAGAAGAAAGGAAATTCAAGGAAATCTATGAAATAGTCCAAATGACTCCGGACGCACCTTTACCTTTCAGACCACCGTTCAGATTCCTGGTAAACGCTTATCAGATTGCAGGTGATGACCTTGAGAAAATCTTTGATATTCTCAAAAGAAACTCACAATTAACCAAAAGCTTTAAAGATAAAGAATTTGGGGATTTAACAGAATTAGAATTAGCTCAATACAGAGAAAGAGTCGATAATGTAAAATATTGGTTGGACAATTATGCACCTAAATTCGTGAAATTCCAAGTGCAAACTAAAAAAGTTCCTAAATTACCATTGACTGATGAACAAAACAAATTCTTAAGTGATTTAGCTGATTTAATTGAAAATAATGAGTTTTCAGATGCAACAGCACTGCACGATGCAATGTATGAAATCTTAGAAGCTCAAGAATTAAAACCACAAAAAGGATTCCAAGCTATTTACAAAATGATTCTCGGTCAAAAACAAGGCCCAAGAGCAGCATCATTCCTGTTAAGCTTAGACAAAGACTTTGTTGTAAAAAGATTAAGACAAGAAGCTTAATCTTTTAAATTTTCTTTTTTTAAATTAAACTTTTGAACTCTTTTTTAAGTAAAACTTCTTCAGAGTTTTCAACGAATTGATAGTCCAATTTTTCAAATATTTCGATTAAAATATCATCTCTGCTTTCAAAGCTGACAACAACACTTTTAAATTCATAATCCAAAGCTATTTTCTCAAGTTGCCTTATTAATTTATAAGCTATTTTTTCACGGTTGTCATAAGAATTTAAAAACAAAGTTGTGATTTCTGCTGAATCGGCATCATATACCTTAAAACTAGTGCACCCAACAGTTCTGCCGAAATTCATCAAAAGCAAAACTACCTGAGGCTCATTAATTGCACATCCAAATGATGCGCAGAATTCGACAAACCTTTCATCTCTCTCATCAGTTACTACAATTTCCATTATTTAACCTCTGTAGTATTTCCAACTTTAGCAAGCTCTTCATCCCAAATTCCGCAATTCTCACACTTAAATTCTAAAAATAGGTCTCTACATCTCAAGTCATTTAAAACCACTACTTCCACGCCGTTACACTTAAGAAAATTTTCAGCCCCCATCAAAGTAGTGTTTTCACCAATCACGACTTTTGGTATATTATACAGTATTACGGCTCCGGAACACATCGGACATGGAGATAAAGTTGTGTATAATGTACATTCAATATAATCTTCATAATTTAGACGACCCGCATTTTCAATTGCATCCATTTCGGCATGCAAAATTACAGATTCGTCTTGAATCAGTCTATTATGGCCTCTGGATATTATTTCATTATCTTTAACAAGGACAGCTCCGATTGGAATTCCACCTTCATCCAAAGATTTTTGAGCTTCTTTTATAGCTTCACTCATAAAATAATTATCTTGCGTCATTTTAAAAAAAAAAGAATAAAATAAGATGAAATTACTCATCTTAATCTATTGAATAATCCTTTATTGGATTGTTTTTCTAACTCATCTTCAAGTTTTTTGATTGTATTTCGCAAATCAGCTGTTTCTTTTTTAGATTCATTAGATAATTTATCATAGCTACTTTCCTTAAGTTTAAGTTGAGTCCTAAGTGAAGAAATTTCGTTCTTGTAGTCGAAAATTTCTTTTTTATTTTGATTGTCAACTTCTTCCTTATAGTTGCCGAGCTCAATAAGTTCGGATCTTAACTGATCAACTTCATTAGAAAGGTCTATGTTTTCTTTTCTAGATTCGGCTAGTTTATCTTTAATATCATCAAGTTCATTAGAGAGCTGTTTGTTTTCTTTTTTAACATCATCCACATTTATATTAGCTAATTTTTCTTTGTATTCGTCTATTTTAGCTTGTAATTCTTCTCTAACAGAATTAACTTCAGATTCTAATTTATCAGCCCTTACTTTATTGACTGCACCTTCGGCACCAAGTTTTCCTATTTTGTTGCTTAAATCTGCATTAATATCCAATTGATCGAAGTATTTTCTTGTGGTTTTCTCTAATGCACTAGTTAACTCATTTTTAAGATTATTTAACTCTGCATTTTCTTTTTTGAGTTTAGGAATAATCTTATTAGTTAAATAATTAAGTTCACTTGATTGATTAGATAATTTTTCATCTTTTTCTTTTAGTTTGGTTTTCAAATCATCTAATTTAGAATTTTGTTTTTTGGATTTTTTAGTAGCCGGTTTTTCTTTATCAGGTTTTTTAGGTGTTTCCTCAACAACAGGCTCATCAGGAGTCTCATCAACTACTTCCTCAACAACAGGTTCTGCAGGAGCCTCATCAACTACTTCCTCAACAACAGGTTCTGCAGGAACTTCTTCAACAGTTTCTACAGGTTTTTCTTTTCTATTTTTAAGTTTATCTAAATCTAATTTTACTTTTTGGCCATACATGGCATTCATTGGTTTATCGTTTGACATTAAAATCACCAAAATAGCAATTATAATAAAAGTTCAACAACCGAGTACGTAATTAAAAATTATATTTTACAACTATTTAAATGTGATTTTTCACACTTGCAAATATTATTAATATCATGAAAACATATACTATTATAGCGAAATTAATTTTTTATTTGTGGCGATACCAATGGATTATTTTGATAGATTAGAGAAAGAAACCCATCACCTATACGATATAGCTAATGAGGCAAGGTCTAAAGGATTTGATGTTGAAACAGAGACTGAAGTACCTCTTGCAAAGGATTTAGCAGAAAGAGTAGAGGGGCTTGTAGGCCCTGAAGGTGTGGCTCAAAGAATTAAAGAATTAGAACAGGACATTACCAGAGAGGAAGTAGCTTTTGAAATTGCTGCAGAGATTGCATCAGGTAAATTTGAACTTACCGGTGAAAAAGCAGAATGGGATGAAGAACAAAGATGCGATCAAGGTTTAAGAACAGCTTTAGCAATCTTAACAGAAGGAGTAGTGGCGGCGCCTTTGGAAGGAATTTCCGATGTTAAAATTAAAGATAACTTTGATGGAACAAAATATATTGGTGTTTATTTTGCAGGACCTATTAGAAGTGCAGGAGGTACTGCAGCAGCTTTAGCCGTGCTTTTGGGAGATAAGATTAGGCAAGCTATTAATATTGATGAATTTAAACCAATCGATGATGAAATTGAAAGATATGTGGAGGAAGTGGAGCTCTACGAATCCGAAGTAACAAATTTACAGTACTCACCAACACCAGAAGAAGTGAGATTTGCCGCAACACACATTCCTGTTGAAGTTTCAGGAGAACAGACTGACCAGGTAGAAGTTTCACACAGAGATTTGCAGCGTGTTGAAACCAATAACATCCGTGGTGGGGCATTGCTTGCGATGGTTGAGGGAGTAATCCAGAAATCCAAAAAGATTCACAAAATTTCCAAAAAGCTAGGGCTTGATTGGGAATGGCTTACAGAATATTCCAAACCTAAAAAAGAAGATTCTAGTGATGACAGTGGAGGAGACTCTGAAATTGTAAGCGAACCAAAATATATTCAGGATATTATTGGAGGAAGACCAATTTTGGGATATCCTTCTGAGAAAGGAGCGTTCCGGTTAAGATATGGAAGGTCCAGAAATACAGGCCTTGCAACTATGGGAGTGCATCCCGCTACAATGGCACTGCTTGAATTTTTAGCCGTCGGCACACAGCTTAAAATTGAATATCCTGGAAAAGGAAACTGTGTTGTTCCTGTTGATTCTATTGAAGGTCCGACAGTTAAACTTAGAAATGGAGATGTGTTAATACTCGACAGTGTTAAAAAAGCACGTGAAGTTAAAAAGGATGTTGTTGAAATATTATTCTTAGGCGATATGCTTGTTGCATTTGGAGAATTCTTAAGAAACAACCAGCCGTTATATCCTTCAGGATGGGTGGAAGAATGGTGGATCCAATTGCTGACCAGCAGCGAAAAGTTCGATAAGGACAATAATGATTTGGACCTGTATAAGCTCGAATATGAATATTTATCTTCAATTGAAGCTCTCAGATTGTCTAAGGAATATGAAATTCCCCTTCATCCAAAATACACTTACTGTTATAATGACGTGACCATTGATGATTTAAACGAATTGATTGATTTGATTATCAAATGTAAATCAACTTATAAACCAAATGAAGGAATTAAATTAGATTTATCATATCCAAAAAGAGTATTGGAGGTTATTGGCGTTCCACATACCGTCCGTGATGGTAAAATCGTTATTGATAAAGACCATTCCTATGCTCTTTTAGTCAGTTTACCTAAAAAATTGCCTGAAAAAGAGACAACACTCGAAGCGGTTAATGCTATTGCACCTATTGAAATTAAAAATAAGGCACCTGCATACATTGGTACCCGTGTAGGAAGGCCTGAAAAATCTAAAGAAAGATTAATGAGACCTGCACCTCACGGATTATTCCCGATTGGAAATTATGGTGGCTCCAGAAGATTAATTGCAACAGCTGCCAAAAAGGGCAACATTAAAGTTGAGCTGGCAAGAAGGAAATGTACTAATCCCGATTGTGGAATAAGTTCCAACAATTCCCTTTGTCCGAAATGCGGAAGTCCTACTGAAATCACTCCTGCCAAACAGAAAAGCATACCCCTTGCATCAATGCTTAAAAAGGCATCTGACAATGTCAAGGTTAGAAGGGTTGATGAAGTTAAAGGAGTAATGGGTATGATTTCAGAATCAAAACTGGCAGAGCCCCTTGAAAAAGGAATACTTAGAGCTAAAAATGAAGTATTTACATTTAAAGACGGTACAATACGTCATGATTCAACTGATTTGCCTTTAACTCATTTTATTCCAAAGGAAATAGGGGTTACCGTTGAAAAACTTCTTGAAATGGGTTATGAAAAAGATTGTTATGGAAATCCAATTGAAAATGAGGACCAGATTATTGAGCTTAGAGTTCAGGACATTGTTATCTCAGACAATTGTGGAGAATATTTACTTAGAACTGCTCAATTTATTGATGATGAACTTACAAGATTTTATGGAATGGATCCATTTTATAATGTTAAAGAAAAAAGTGACTTGATTGGGCATTTGGTTGCAGGACTTGCGCCGCACACTTCTGCAGGAGTGCTTGGAAGAATTGTAGGATTTACAAAAGCATTAGGTTGCTATGCACACCCATACTTCCATTCAGCAAAACGTAGGAACTGTGACAGTGATGAAGATGCAGTAATGTTGCTTTTAGATGCTTTAATTAACTTTTCAAAATCATACTTACCAAATACTAGGGGAGGAAGTATGGATGCTCCTTTAGTTTTATCTTCTAGAATAGACCCAGAAGAGATAGATGACGAATCTCACAACTTGGACATATTTGAAAGATTCCCTGTTGAATTTTATGAAAAAACATACAGTCCTCTAAAGCCTGCTGAAGTTTTGGAATACATTGACAATGTAGAAATGCATTTGGGAACTCCAGAGCAATATGAGGGATTGATGTTTTCCCACCACACATCAAATATTCATGCAGGACCAACAATATGCCTTTATAAAACCTTACCATCAATGAGAGAAAAAGTTGAAGCACAAATTGCTCTTGCTGAAAGCATTAGGGCAGTTGACCAACGTGGAGTTGTTGAGAAAGTTTTATCTTCTCATTTCTTGCCAGACATTATGGGTAATTCCAGAGCATTTTCTAAGCAGAAGGTAAGATGTACCAAGTGCGGTGCAAAATATAGAAGAATGCCACTTACTGGAAAATGTAGCTGTGGAGGTAATTTAATCCTTTCAGTTTCAAAAGGGTCAGTTACAAAATATCTTGAAATTTCGCAGGAATTGATAGATAGATACCCGATTTCTCCATACCTAAGGCAACGTTTGGAAATTCAAGAGTTTGGAATTAAATCGCTGTTTGAAAGTGACAAATCCAAACAGAGTTCATTGGATGTTTTCTTCTAATGGAATACTCATCAAATGCTCTCGGACATTTTGTTTTAAATATGAAATATATAGTAAATTTCAGAGTATGTAAATAATGTTCGATTTAAGACGAACAATTTATATATGATAATGACCTATGTATTACATAGAAGTTGTTCGTATATTTACGAACAATAATTATACATGTGCCAACATATAGTATAAGCATGTGAGAGAGTACTCTCTCGTTACTTATCATATTTATTAAAACGTAGGAAAAATGGTGTGAAAAATATGGAAAAAATATCAGAATTAGGAAATAAATTAAATGATTCCGCTAAAATTAATGTAGAGAAAAATAACGGAATCAGAGAAAGATTTAGCTATGAAAAATTGTTAAAGTCATTAGTAATGGTTGAAACCCCATTCTTTGAATCTGACAAAATCGTGGCTACAGTAGTATCACAATTATACGATGGTATCAAAACCAAAGAAATCAAAAAAATCGTTTATGAATGCTTAGAAGACATTGATCCTGAAATTGCAAACAAATACTTAGCAAGTACCCAATTAAAAGTACGTACTTCAAGAGACACTATCGAAGCATTCGATTTATCAAAAATCGCTAACACCTTAATTGAAGAGACCGGTGCTAGCCAAGAAACTGCTTTTGAAATTGCTACTGAAACCTGGAAAGAACTCAAAAAATTAAACGTGGAATACTTAACTGCTCCAATGATAAGGGAAATGGTCAACACCAAATTGATTGAATACGGCCTTGAAGACTTAAGAAGCCGTTACACTCGTTTAGGTATCCCTGTATACAACATTACCTCATTAATTGAAAACGGTAACAGGGACAACGCAAACATGATCCACAACCCTGAAAGTATTCACAAACATGTAGCAGATGAAGCATTAAAACAATATGCACTTTTAAAAATGTTACCTGCACATTTAGCAGACGCACACATGTCCGGTGACATTCACATTCACGATTTAGAATTCTTCGCAGGAAGACCTTTAAACTGTCTTCAACATGATATAAGAACTTTCATCAAATACGGACTTAAAGTAGACGGTACCGGTGACCACACATCCATTGCTGGCGCACCAAACCATATGGAAACTTTAATGAACCACACTGGTGAAATCATGCTTGCAGCACAGCAAAACATGTCCGGTGGACAATCAATGTCCCTTTGGAATGTATTCGTTGCACCATTTGCAAGAGGAAGAACCTACGAAGAAATCAAACAAGCTGTTCAAATGCTTATTTACAACTTGAATATGGCTTATGCGGCACGTGGATCACAAGTTCCATTTACCAGTATGGCATTAGAATTTGGCGTACCTGATTTCTTAAAAGAAGAAACCGCTTACGGACCAAAAGGTGAAGTAGTTGGAACCTATGCTGACTTTGAAGATGAAACCAGATTAATCCAAAGAGCATTCACTGAAACTTTACTCGAAGGAGACAATGAAGGTAAACCTCACTTATTCCCAAATACCATTTACACACTCCGTGATGAAATAATGACCAGTGAATACGAAGATGATTTACGTTTAGTTCACGAATTATCTGCAAAATACGGTTCATCATACTTTGTTAACATGTTCCCTGAATACAGAGGAAAAAATGCTAACTATATGGGTTGCAGAACCTGTTTACAAGACACCTGGACTGGTGACTGGGACCAAGACTGTTTAAGAACAGGTAACCTCGCATATGTCACATTAAACTTACCAAGAATCGGATACCAATCCAAAGACGAAACCCAAGTATTCGAATACTTAGATGCATACATGGACTTGGCTGTTGAAACTTTGATGCTTAGAAGAGAACAAGGATTAAAATGTTTAAATGACTTCCACATCTTACCATTCTTAAAACAAGATGTAGGCGGAGAACCTTACTACAGAATCGAAAATTCAACATTATCATTCGGTTTCGTTGGACTTAATGAAATGTTAACTTCACTCTTCGGTGAAGGTATCGAAAATCCTGACTCAAATAAATTCGGTGTAAAATGTATCGAATACATCAATGATAGAGCTAACCAATTAAAAGATGAAACTGGACTAAGATGGTCCGTTATCCAAACTCCAGCTGAATCTACCGCTTACAGATTTGCAACTCTCGATAAAAAACAGTTCGGAGACCAAGCTATCGTACAAGGTGATGGAAATGCTAACTACTACACCAATTCCTCACATGTACCAGTAGACACCGGATTATCATTAATTGAAAAAATCAAAATTGAAGAACAATACCACGGAATTACTCCTGGTGGACACATCTTCCATGCATTCATGGGAGAATCCTACTCCGATCCGGATTCATTAATGAGCTTAACCAATAAAATTGCAAGAAAATCCGATATCGGATTCTGGGCTTACAGCTCAGCATTAAGCTTCTGTTTAAAATGTAAAACTTTAATGAAAGGGTTAAACAATACATGCCCTACCTGTGGAGAATCTGAAGATGTAGAATGGTATGACAGAATTACCGGATACGTACAACAAGTTGGACGTGCAAAATCTGCATCCGGAGGATGGAACCCAGGTAAACGTCAAGAATTAATTGACAGAAGAAGATTCGAAGATAACTAAACAGTTATCTTCTTCACACCATTTTTTACACCAAACCATCAAACTGATTATAATAACTTAAATATTTTACCAAATATATTATAATTGTATATAATTTATGAGATATAATTCTCTAACTCTTCTATTTTTTAACATAAAATGTGGTGAAAAAACATTTAATGTGCACCAGACCCGCAAATAAATGGAATATTACTTATACAATAAACTGCAAAAATTATTATAGTAACATATTTACGTTATGCATATAGGTGGTTTATATGAAGAAAATAATAATTGTTTTAATTGCATTAATTGCAATTGGGGTATCCATCGGCGCTGTTAGTGCTGAAGGATTTAGTTTTTCATTCGGAAGCGAATCAAATTCCGATGGGGGAGATTTTTCATTAAATAATGATAAACTTAGTCTACAAGGCATGGATTTCAAAGTTCCAGCTGGATTTAAAGAAAATGAATCTTCAAGAATGGTAGCAAACGCTACTGAAGCATTTGGTGAAAAATGTAAAGTATCAGGTACTGAATTCTACAACAATGACACCAACATTCTTGTTAAAGTTTTCTTTGCTGATGATGGTGACTTTAAGGACTTAACCGTGGACAACGCAACTAAAAAAACTATTGCAGGCCATGAAGGTTTCATCACTGAAAAAGAAGGCAGAATGCTCTTTGATTATCTTGTTGACGGTAAAATTGTTGAAATCAATTCCCCAGATCAACAAACTCTCGAATCTATATTAAAAGCATAAATAACTTTTTTTTAAGAATGTGACTTTAAGTCACATTTTTTTATTTCTTTAATGAAATTTTTTTCAAAGTACTTCTCAAGACATTCATGGAAACTGGGTCTGATGAAAACTCCTGTGCATATGGATTAACCGTATGATTGATGTTTCAATAACACCAATTTTCTTTTTACTAGACACATCCCGCAATTTAGCGCTTATCAATAGATTATACTTACATTAACGACCACCCCCCTCATAACATGGCCTATTTAATAATTCAAACAATAAAGTTAAGGGTTCGCTAGAATCGTATTTAAATATTAAAAACTGTTCTGACATTAACATGAAATCTTTTATCAAATCACTTTCAAAAACTAAAAGTATATTAATGACATTAAACTAAAAATATAATATTATCATATCACTGATGATAATCAATTATTTTCACATTCTATGTTACTAGTATTTATGGGCTTTTTTAATACTAGGTAGCTGATAACATAGATATAATTATATACCCAGACTAGAACTGATTAGAGGTTATACAATGCAAAGATCAAGAGGATTAAAAAGTAGATCAAGAAAAAAGATGACTAAAGTACAAAGACCTGGTAGAACCAACCCAATTACAAACAGACTCCAAAGATTTGAAGAAGGAGACTTAGTTCACATTACAATTAACCCATCTATCCAAAAAGGTCAGCCAGCTCCTAGATTCCATGGAAAAACTGGTAAAATCACAGGTCAAAAAGGAAAAGCTTATATCGTTTCTTTAAAAGATGGAAACAAAGCAAAACAATTAATTGTTAGACCTGACCACTTAAAATTACAAAACTGAGTTTTATGATTGGAAAAAATATTATTGAAAGTGAACCTATTCCAGGTGCTAAAGTTAAAGAAGTTCTTGAAGAATTTTCTGAGGATAATGAATTAAACTATGAACAGAACATTACCTTAAACCATCTTGCAAGATTCAAAAGATACTCACTCGAAGATTCCGAAGAAATTATTGAAAAACTCCAAGATGAATTTAACTTAAGACCAAAAGTCGCTGTTCATATTGTTGATTTGGTTCCTGAAGATTTAGCGGACTTAAGATTAATCTTTGCTAAAGAACCAAGTAAAGTTGATAACGAAGAAATGAAAAAAATTCTTGAACTTTTAGAACAGTATGATGTTATAGAATAGTTAATAACTATTCCCTTTTTTTATTTATTTTAAAATATAATTTAATATTCAAACAGCAATTTTGCTAACTATTTTTAGATATATTTATTACATTTAAAAATTATAATTAATCATAAGTTATGTTATGGTCCATTTTTTGGACATGACAACAAACAATAGCGAAGTGATATTATGAATAATAATAACAGAAAAAATAAAGCACCAACAGTAAAAAAAGAAGAATATGCTGTTATACTTGATTATTTAAGTAGAGGATATGTTAAATCTGATATGTCCAAATTTGGTGGAAAAGCTATTGCTCAAGCTATTGGTACAGAACAATTCACTTTATTAGAATTAGCTCCTAAAACCGGAGTAGATTTAGAAATTCAAGATACTGTATATATTGGAAAAGGAAAGAGAGATAAGATATATAGAGTTTTAGGGAAATTAAATTTCGAAAATCTGACTGCTACAAGCAGAATAGAATTGGAATATGCTATCCGTGACATTGTAGAAGAAAATGAAGAAAAATTCGTTGAATTCTTCAATACTGCCGATTCAGTAAGTACAAGACTTCACTCCTTAGAGTTAATTCCTGGAATTGGCAAAAAATATATGTGGGATATTATTAAAGCAAGAGAAGAAAAACCTTTCGAAAGTTTTAAAGACATTACCGAAAGATTACCTACCTTAACAGATCCTGCAGGAATGATTGTTAACAGAGTAAAACAAGAATTGGACACTTCAACAGTTAGAAGAGGAAAAAATAAATACTATATATTTACTCAAGCTCCAAGAAAACCTAGGAATTCAAGATAAGTGATAAATTGAATAGTGAATCTTCCCAATCCCTTTCAAAAACAACGAAAAATATTTTAAACCAATACGGGATAAAGTTAAATAAAAATCTTGGTCAGAATTATTTGATTGACAGAAATAAAAGAGACCAGATTGTTAACTTTGGAAACCTAAGCAAAAACGATGTTGTTCTAGAAATTGGAACAGGGATAGGAACACTGACAATTGAACTTGCCAAAAGAGCTGGAAAAGTAATAGCTATCGAACAAGATTCAAACATAGCTAGAATATTAAGCGAAAGACTGAAAAAAGAAAAAATAGATAACGTAGAATTAATTAATGATGATGCATTAAATGTTGATTTCCCAAAATTTAATAAAATCATCTCAAATCTACCTTATCAGATTTCATCACCAATCACCTTCAAATTTTTAAATTACGATTTTGACCTTGCTATTTTAATGTATCAAAAAGAGTTTGCAAGACGAATGAACGGCAGTGTGGGAACTAAAGACTATTCAAGACTATCTGCAATGCTATATTTCAAATGCGATGTGGAAATGCTAACCGATGTAAGCTCTGAAAGTTTTATACCAAAACCAAAAATCGATTCAACAGTCGTGAAGCTAACACCTAAAGAAAATAAGATTTCTAAAGAGGATTTTAAGATATATTCAAATTTTACAAAAGCGCTGTTTCAACATAGAAACAAAAAAATCAGAAATGCGTTAATCGATTCAAGACATGTTATCTGCAGCCTTGATAAGAAAGAAATGAAAGAAAAAATCAACAATATCGAAGACGACACCCTGAATGAATATCTTAAAATGAGAGTAATAGCCATCAAGCCTGAAGAAATACTATTTTTATCAAAAGAATTGAATTTGATCTTGAATGAGTAAGATAATATGAGTGAATTTATTATAAATACTGACGATAACGTTTATATTCCTGCTGAAGACAGCTACCTGCTTGCTGAAAATTTATTGATTAAAGAAGGCGATAATGTCCTTGAAATTGGAACCGGTTCGGGAATTGTTGCAATGTATGCTTCAAGACTGACCGATAAAATAACCGTTACGGACATTAATTTTGATGCATGTGAGCTTGCAAGAAAAAATTTCGAAGCCAACGGCATTGAAAATATAGAGATTTTATTTGGAAATCTATTCGAACCTGTAAAAAACAGAAAGTTTGATGTAATTTTATTTAATACTCCATATCTACCTACAGAAGAAGATGAAGTTATTGACAGCAATTTAAATTATGCATTTGACGGTGGATTAAACGGTAGGAACGTTATAGATTTATTCTTAAATGAAGTGTCAAATCATTTAAATGATGGTGGAACTGTACAGCTAATTCAGTCTTCATTTTCAGATAACAATAAAACCTTGGACCGATTGGATGAACTGGGTTTTATAGCTGAAATTGCAGCTTCTGAACACTTCTTTTTTGAAGATATTACATTAATTAATGCTTATAAACTATAAAAAAGGTGATTAAAAATGGAACAATGGAAAATATCAATTTTAACAGGAATAGCACTTATAATTCTTGCAGCAATATTTGCCGTGATAAGAGGCCACTTAAGTATTTGGCTAATAATAGTAATCGTATTGGGTGTTATTGATATTATATTGGGAATAATCAGAAAAAATAGATAATAAGGAGAATTAGAATTCTCCATCAAAAACAAGCTCCGCTGGACCTTCCATGAAGGCTCCAAGAGCATCTTCTTTTTCATAAACTGTAAATCTTAAGTCTCCACCAGGCAAGTGAAGCAAAATATTTTCATCAAACAAACCAAGTTTGAAACCTGAAATTGCAGTGGATGTTGCTCCGGTACCACATGCCAGTGTTACTCCGGCACCTCTTTCCCAGGTAATCATTTTGCCTTCATTTTTGGAGATGACTTCAACAAAGTGCACATTGATTTTTTCAGGGAAAACTTCATGAGCTTCGATAGCCGGACCGTATTTGTTAATGTCAACATCATCAACATCATCAACAAAGATTATTGCATGAGGATTTCCAACGCTGATAGCTGTCAAGTTGAACTTTGTATCTAAAACGTCAAGTTCCCCGTCTAAAAATTCATCAACGTCGGCAGTCATTGGAATTTCAGGAGTTTTAAAAGTTGATAACCCCATGTCGACTTTGAATAAAACCGGTTCATCATCTTCCAATGTGATTTCAATGGTTTTTATTCCGGCTCTTGTTTCAACAGTCATTTTTTCCTGTTTTAAAATGCCTTTTCTGTAGACAAAATCACCAAAACATCTGATTCCATTTCCACACATTTCAGCTTCGCTTCCATCAGGATTGAACATTCTGTAACCAATATCCGCCACTTCAGACGGTTCTACAAACAATACTCCATCTCCACCTACTCCAAAGTTTCTGTGGCATAATATTCGGCATGCTTCCG
>NZ_JBGULU010000123.1:0-17184 GCF_045116495.1 Methanobrevibacter sp.
AATGTCTGTTGATGATGTTGTCTACTTTAAAGGTGCAACAGATGTGACAAATCCTTTAAGAAAAAATAATGTTTATTATAATGAACATAAGAACAGGTCTATAAGAGACTCTATTAAGGGAATTAAAAAAGATATGCAGTACATTAACAAATCCCTTAATGAAATTGAAAATCCAACTCAAATAGATTATGTTTCAGTCGTTGATAGGACAGAAGATTATGATCCAAACGATTACTTGTCAAGACCAAGCGATGATGATTCCGACAGAATCATTCAGATGGAGGAAGAGGCAACATCCTCTGAAGAGGAAAGAAGAATAGAAAAAGAACTATTGAGAGATTCACAGGAAAGTGAAATGGCATTTGATGATGATGTTATTGCACCTATTGAGGGTCAATTTGGTCGTGAAGAACTTAGAGACAAAGCTTTGGAGGATATTATTCAAACTGCTGACGATGATTATAAGCAAATTGAAAAAGAGAGATTTAAAAGTTCAAATAAATTAAAAGCGTTTGATGATAAAAAACTTCCGGGCAAAAAGAAAATTGAAGATGAAATAATTGATTATGTTCAAGCTACTGATATTGGTCTGACTCCTCAAAATGATTTGTATGCATTACCTATTTCTAAAGTTTCAGAATCTGTAAAGGCTATTGTGGATATTGAAGGTCCGGTACATGTTAAGGAAGTAACTACAAGAATTAAGGATAGCTGTAATATTAAAAGGGCAGGTTCCAATTTGAAAAATACTGTAAAATTAGCTATTAATGAAGCTGAAAATTCAGGTGATATTATAAAGATAGGTGATTTCCTCTATGATGCTTCAAATAATAATGTAATCATCAGAAAAAGAAATAAACCTAACATTGAATTGATATCAGATGAGGAAATTGCAAAAAGCATTGAAATGGTGCTGATTCATAACCAAAATATTTCAACAAAACAAATTGCTAAAGAGGCTTCACGCAATTTCGGATTCAGGTCCACTTCTAAAAAGACTGCCACAAGAATTAACAGTGTTTTAGATTTGATGATTGCAAATAACCGTGTTAAAATCGTCAATGATAAAGTTGAACTTAATTAGGAGGCATTTATGTCAACCAAAATTAAATCTCCTGATAATTTGCCGAATAAACCCGGCGTTTATATAATGCGCGATGCATCTGATACAATAATTTACATAGGCAAAGCAAAAAGCCTAATAAAAAGAGTTAAATCTTATTTTCGCGAAAAGCTTGACAGACCAAAGACTCAGATATTAATGAGTCATTTCGATAGTCTGGAGTATATTGTAACTAATTCTGAAAAAGAAGCTTTGATTTTGGAAGCAACACTAATTAAAAAGCATCGTCCAAGATATAATGTTCAACTAAAGGACGATAAGAGATATCCTTATGTCAAAATAACAGATGAGAAGTTCCCTCGTTTGGTGATAACAAGAAACGTAACTAAAAATGGAATTTATTACGGTCCTTTTACAGATGTGGGTTCAGTTAAGCAAACTGTTAAGTTTTTAAAGTCCCTGTTCAAGATTAGAACTTGCCGCAATATGAACGGACCATGTTTAAATTCTCAAATTGATTTGTGCTATGCTCCATGCACTGGAGGAATTACAGAAAAGGAGTATTCTGAAATCATTAATAAAATTGATCTGTTTTTCCAAGGCAAATATTCAACTATTGTCAGAAATCTCAAAAGTGAAATGATGGAGGCCGCTCAAAATGAGGAATATGAGAAAGCGGCTGTTATTCGAGACCAAATTGCATCCATTGAGGAAATTATGGAAAAACAGTTTGTAGATTTGGTTGATGATGATCTGGACCAGGATGTAATAGCCATGTCCCAGGATGATGATGAGGTTGTGGTTATTATCATGCCAATCAGAAACGGTAAAATTGTTGGAAGGGACGACTTTCTGATGAGCGCATCCCAGGATGATTCCTCATCGGAAATCATGTTTGCCTTTATTCAGCAGTACTACGGGTACAACAGGCATGTTCCAAAACAAATTTTATTGGATGAGAACATTGATGAAAAGCAACTGCTGGAAGAATGGTTAAGCGATTTGAGGGGAAATAAAGTCAGTATCAAGGTTCCTCAAAAAGGCGTCAAATTACGTCTGGTTAAGATGGCCCGTAAAAATGCGGATATCATTCGCCATCAGAAGAAAAAGATGGAATCCGCTTTAATTGAGCTTAAAAAATATCTGAAGCTTGAAAGACTTCCTCATGTTATTGAAGGTTATGATATAAGTAATATTTCGGGCAAATTTGCGGTTGGTTCAAAGGTGTCCTTCAAAGACGGAAAACCGAACAAAAAGCTGTATAAACATTTCAAAATGGAAACTCCCGGACCTAACGATTTTGCAATGATGGAGGAGCTATTGACCCGCAGACTAAAAATGGTGGATAGGGATCCGGAACCAGACCTTATAGTGATTGATGGTGGTAAGGGACAGCTGGGTATGGCCTGTGGAGTGCTTGAGAAATTAAATCTCACTCATATTCCAATCATTGGTCTTGCCAAAGAATTTGAGGAGATATTTATTCCAAATTCCTCTCGTCCAATTATCATTCCTAAAAATAATCCGGCTTTGCATTTGCTTCAGCAAGTGCGTGATGAATCCCATCGTTTTGCAATAACATATCACAGAAAACTCCGCAGCAAAGATATATCCTCATCTTCACTTGATGATATCGCTGGAATTGGCAAAAAACGAAAGGTTAATCTTTTAAAAGAATTCAAAACAATTGATAACATTAAAAAGGCATCAATTGAGGAATTGGCTAAAATAGAGGGCATGAATCAAAAAACGGCTGAAAATGTCTATAATTATTATCACTAATTTCTAATCAAGTTATATTAAAAACAACTTATTTTACATTAACTTTAAATATAAGAATTTTTAAAAACTTCTAATATAAATATAAAGGAATTAAAGTTATGGTTAAATGTCCAAGATGCGGGTATGAAAATTCAACTGCATCTACCTATTGTGTTAACTGTATGTATGTTCTGTCTCAGGAAAAGGGAGAAACTGTAAATAATTCAAAAAACAATAAAGGATGGAACATAAGTATAGCTAGGAAACTCATGATTGTTTTGGGCTTGATAGTAATTATATTATTGTTGTTTTCCTTTGTAAATAATAATTCCCAAGTTTCCCAAAACGATACATTAAATGTTGTTGCTGATGATGGAAGTCACCACCAGTCTGCATCTTATCCATTCAAAGCCATTATAAAAGGTGATGGGGATTGGTCCGCTAAAATGGGCAATCCAAGTTATCTTGTTGAAAAATCAGGCTCAGGTACAAGATCCTTCTCTCTCGATTGTGCCGCATGGGATGATGTTGAAATAGATGCTCAGAAAAATAGTGGTGAAGGCGAACTTAAAATACAGCTTTTGAGAAATGGTGAAGTTGTAGCCGAAAACTCAACTACAAATGGTTCGGATATTGTTAAATTATATTTTGACAGTTAAATTTGATTAACTGCCTTTTCCAATAAGTCTATAAGTTCCTCTGTTTTGTAGAGCCTAATTTCTTGCTCATCATCGTCCTTGAATATTTGGATAAATGCAATCATGTCATTACATAATTGGTCATATTGAATATTTAAGGTATTGAAGTTAGACAGTAGTGCAAATGCTTTTTCCTGGTCTAATTTCGGATTGTCATTTAGAATTCTTTCCATATTGGCAAAATGTGTTTCAATCATTATTTTTTGTTGTTCTAAACTATTTAGATACTCTTGAATTTTATTTTCACTAGCCATTTTTATCACTTGTTTTTAAATATGTACATATAAAATATAAATAGTTTCATGAATAAAATTGTATTAGTATAAAAGGGGCATAAAGAATGATAAAAGTTGAAAATGTAAGTAAAGATTATGAATTGGATAATGGAACTAAGATTACTGCACTTAAGGATGTTAGTTTTGAAGTTAAAGAAGGTGAAATTTTAGGAATCATGGGAAAAAGCGGTTCCGGTAAAACTACACTTCTAAGGGCATTAAGAGGGGTTGAACACATTGACAGCGGTAGCGTTACTGTTGGTGATGTTACTGTAAAAGCGGGACAATCCCAATTTTATTACAACAACCTTAAAAAGGAAACTGCTATTCATCTTCAAAGGTCTTTTGGTCTCTGGCCGGATACTGTGCGTGAAAATGTATTGAGAAAACTGTATGCCAGAAATTACTTTGATGAAAGTGACACTAATTTTGAAACCGCTGAAAGTGAATTCGGTGATGAGGCCGATGAGCTTTTGGAGTTGGTTTCACTTACACACAAGGCTGATCATTATGCGTCTGTTTTAAGTGGTGGTGAAAAACAAAGACTTATCATGGCTCGTCAGCTTGCTAAACAGCCAAAAGCTTTACTTCTTGATGAACCAGCTACCATGGCATGCCCTAAAACTAAACAGGAAATATTGGATGCAGTTAAAAAAATCAATAAGGAATTGAATATTACTGTAATTATCGTTTCTCATTTGCCTGATGTTCAAAAATACCTTGCAGATAGGGTTATTTTACTTGAAGATGGTGAAATTACTGATGAAGGAAGTCCTGAAGAGATTTGTGATAAATTCATGAAGGATATGGAACCTATTGTTGATATTCAAAACATCGCAACAGATGAGGATGTTATTGAAGCTCGCGATATCAGAAAAAGGTTCTATCTGTTAACCGGTGGAGAAGTTCTTGAAATGGAGGACATTAACTTCATGGTTCAAAATGAAAATATTTTAAGCATTATCGGTCCGAGCGGAGCCGGAAAGACAGTCCTTTTAAGGATGCTTGGAGGACTTGATTCTCCTGATGAAGGAGATGTCTTATATTATGTTGAGGATGAATGGAGAGACATTGAAATTCCTGGTTTAAGCCGTATGAAAATACGCTCTAAATTGGGTTTCATGCATCAGGAATTTGCACTTGTTCATTATGCCACTGTTTTAAGTCAATTGGCTACAAGATTAGGTTATAAAAACCAGGACATTGTCAAAGATGCTCAGGAAAGAGCTAGAAAAATCGGTATTGGAGAGGAATTGTTGGATTCATTTTATCTATTGACCGATTTGCCTGAAAATGAAGCGAAACGTCGTTTGGAACAGATTGGATTGGATGCAGAAATTTTAAATGACCTGTTCCCTAGATTCCCTGAAACCGCTACCAAAGAAGCTGTAGCAGATATCTTTGAAAGTCTTGATTTGGACATGGATATATTGCCTAGAAGGTCATATGAATTGTCCGGAGGTCAGCAGGTACGTGTAATGCTGGCACTGATTCTTATTTCAAGGCCTAAATTCTTACTTTTAGACGAACCGTTCGGTGATCTGGATCCTGTTACTTTAAGAGATGTTACAAATTCACTCAAAAAGATTTCAAAAGAATATGGAATCACCATTGTAATGATTTCACACAACACTGACTTTATCAAGGAATTGAGTAACCGGGCAATATTTATGGATGATGGAAAAATCATTGACGATAGTGAAAACATCGATGAGATTGTGGATAATTTCATTGATTTCTGTCATGCGGATTATCTCAAAGGAGACTGTTAGATGTTTGATGTAATAATGGTACCCGTTGACGGGTCTGACTATGGATATGAAGCTGCAGATATTGCTATTGAAATTGCTCAGAAATTCTCATCCAAAATAGCTGCAGTCCATGTCCTTGAGGAATTTTCATTAAACAGCTTTGATTCACAGGAAGATTCCGGTGATGAAATCCTTGCGAAAATCACTGAAAAAGCAGGAAAATTTGGAATTGAAGTTACCGAACACTTGCTTACAGCAGACCCATTGAGGGACATGAAATTCATTGTTGAACAAACCCGTGCGGATTTAGTTGTTATCCATGCACACGGGTCAAATAATAATAGATTTGTCTCATTTGAAGACAATAATGTGTCAGATACTCAAATAGGTTCTGTTTCTGAAAGATTATTAAGGACTTGTGAAGTCCCGGTATTATTGGTGAAATAATACCTAAAACTTTTTATTTTTCTTTTTTTTCTTTAAATAATTATTATTTTTACTATACTTTTAAATATGATAAAATACTTACTATTCATAACATAAACTGTTAATATAAGGAGATATTTATGATTGTTAAAGATTGGTGCTCATTCTGTGGAGAATGTGCTGGAGTTTGTCCAAGAAATTTAATACAAGTAAGAGAATACTCATTGGTATTTAATGATGATGAATGTAGAGACTGTGATACATGCATTAAAGCATGTCCAATTGACGCTTTAGAAAAAGAGGAATGATTTATATGATTGAAACTGATGTAATAGTAGTTGGTTCTGGACCTGCAGGTTCCAGTGCAGCAAAACACGCCGCATTAGGTGGAGCAAAAGTAATTTTAATGGATAAAAAATCCGAAATAGGATCACCAAAAAGATGTGCAGAAGGAGTTTCAATTCAAGGCCTTGAAAAATTAGGAATTGAACCATCTCCTCGTTGGATTACCAAAAAGATTGAAGGTGTAAGAATACAGACACCTGACGGAACAGATGTCTGGTTAACCGAAGATCAAGTAAAAATCCCTGAAGCAGGTTACATTTTAGAAAGAAAAGTCTTTGATAAACATATGGCAATGGATGCTGCAAGAGCAGGTGCTGAAATCAGAATCAAAACTTTAGTAACCGGAATTGAAAAAATTGATAACGGATTTATTGTTGAAACTGAATCAATGGGAAAAGAAGAAGTTTTCAAATGTAAAATTTTAATTGCAGCAGACGGTCCTGAAGGCCACGTTGCAAGATGGGCAGGATTAAGACCTGCAGCAAAACCAAAAGAAATGGAATCCGGTGTACAGTACGAAATGTGTAATGTGGAATTTGAAAAACCTGGAGTAATTGAGTTTTACTTAGGTTCATGCGCACCTGGAGGTTATGTATGGATTTTCCCTAAAGGTGATGACATTGCAAATGTAGGTTTAGCTATATTGCCTCACAAAGCGGAAAAAACAGCTAAAGAATACTTGGATGATTTTGTTGCAAAATCCCCTTACTTGAAAAATGCTCAGGCAGTTGAATTAAATGTAGGTGGGGACCCTGTTGGCGGAATGACTAAAAAATTATATGATGACAATATTATGGTTGTCGGAGACGCAGCAGGTCAGGTAAACCCATTGACCGGTGGAGGAATCATTTCAGGAATGACCGGTGGAATGTGTGCAGGTCAGGTAGCTGCACAGGCCATTAAGGAAGACTGCTCTAAAAAATTCTTAAAACTATATGATAAAATGGCTCACGAAGAATTGGACCATGAAATCAAAAGATATAAAAAAGTACAGGAATACCTCTTAACATTATCTGACAAGGAATTGGATGATATCGCTCATGCTTTCCAAGGAGAAGACTTTGAGAAAATTTCCACTACAGAAATTGTTAAAAAGTTAGTAAAATTATCTCCAAAAGCATTGCTTAAATTAGGTAAATTCGTATAGGTGTCAACATGATTTTAGTTACTGGTGGAGCCGGCTATATAGGTTCCCATACAAATAAGGCATTGCACGCTGCAGGTTATGACACAGTTGTTGTTGATAACCTCTGCAAAGGTTATGAAAACTTTGTAAAATGGGGATTCTTTGAAGATTGTGACTTTGGTAGCGGCGATTTAAGAGAAGTCTTTAAAAACTATGATATCGATGGTGTTATTCACTTTGCTGCATTTTCATCAGTAGCAGAATCCGTTGAAATGCCTCAGAAATACTTTAAAAACAATTATAAAAACACTTTAAATCTCCTGAAAATAATGAGGGAATTCGGCGTTGACAAATTTATCTTATCATCAACTGCCGCAGTATATGGAAATCCTACACAGATTCCAATTACTGAAGATACAGATTTAAAACCAATCAATCCTTACGGACACTCCAAATTCATCACTGAAAAGGCACTCCAGAGAGAAGCTGAAAAAGGTGATTTCAATTATGTATCTTTAAGATATTTCAATGCGGCAGGATGTGATTTTGACTGTGAAATCGGAGAATTGCACGATCCTGAAACCCACTTGATTCCATTGGTATTGGATGCTGCTATCGGAAAAAGGGACAGCATATCCATTTTCGGTGATGACTACGATACTCCTGATGGAACCTGTATCCGTGATTACATCCATGTAAATGACCTTGCAGATGCACACATTAAAGCATATGAATACTTATGCAATGAAAATGAATCCAACATATTTAACCTCGGAAACGGTGAAGGATACTCCGTTCGTGAAGTTATTGACATGTGCAAGAAGGTTACAGGATGCGATTTTGAAGTTAAAATAGATGAACGCCGTGAAGGTGATCCCGCTATACTGATAGCGGATTCAACTAAAATTCATGAAAAGTTAGGATGGACTCCTCAATATGACCTGGAGCAAATTGTAGAGTCTGCTTGGGCTTGGCATGAAAAGATTAATAAAATTTAGGTAATTTTAATGGATAATGAAAACCACGAATCTAAAATAGATGTTCGTATTATCGTTCAGGGATTGGATGTTGCACAGCTTGTTTCTAAAGCCGTCAACAATATTCAACTTGAGCGGGATTATAATATTATTGTTTCCTCAATCATTCCAACCACAGATTTAGCTATTGTTAAAAAGGTAGCTGGTGGTGCCGATATCTTATTAATCGGAGGATATGGTCATGATGAAACATATAATATTCTTTTTAATGAATTAAAAACTGATTTTAATCACATAGGTCTGTTTGATTATAATAACATTATCATTGAGGATGAATCAATTGATTTCAAACTGGCCGAAAAGGAAATCCTCAATTCAATAATAAAATCAACACTGTCCTATTCATTAAATCTAATCAACATCCATACATTGGAAAATAAGTTGATGAAAATAACTCATAATTACAATAGCCTGTTGGATGACTATAATAAACTTATCAAGGAAAGTGAAGTTTTAACTCAGCAGAATAAAGAATTGATGGAAGATATTGATGAGGTAAGAGCTGATTTTTCCGCTTTCAAATTGCGCTATGAAGACATTTATTCAAAGGATATTCTGGAAATTTTCAATTTGGAGGAGCTCTGGCAGGAAACATTCAGGCAGGATCTGGTCGATGAGGACAGGATTGTCATTGCTACAGATAAATTCAGACCAGAAAACATTATAGTTGGACAAAACTATATTGCTGCGGAATCAAAATCAAAAGCTGTTGAATGGTTGAATATCGTAAGAACTGCACTGATATTTGTAGATAACAATGCTGAAGAGCTGAAAAAAGAGTTAAATGAAGAAAATAATCAGGAAGAAAAAGTTCCTGAAGTTAGAGATGATTATGACATTCCAAATACTTTCGAGAATTTTTGGGATTAAGTAGGTTATTCCTTTTCGTTGGTTTTCCATTCAATATATCTCTAATACAGTTCTGAGTCTTTGATTTTTAAATTGTCAAAGAATTCCTTTTTTTAATCATCAAATTTTGATGTAATTTAAGTGTGCTGTTTATTATTTTAATTTTTTGCTTATTTTTAATCAAAAATGAAATGGGGAAAGTTCATGATGCTTGTGTTGTATGACAATCCCAATTGCATTTTGAAATTTTTGTGATTTAAATCTAAAAACAATTATAATTTTATACTAGTTTTTAGATAATTATAATCATACTATTTTAATAGGGAGTTTATAAATGCAAGGTGATATGGAAGATAAGTGTGGTATTGTTGGAATTCACTGTTCAGATGAATCCAAAAATGTTGCATCTTTTGTTTATTATTGTTTGTATGCTTTACAGCACAGAGGTCAAGAATCAGCAGGTATAGCTACTTTTAATCCAGAAAAAGGTTTGAGTCATTACTGTGGCATGGGTTTAATAACCGATGTATTCCGGGATTATGATGTCCATAGCCTATTGGGAAGCAGGGCAATTGGCCATGTAAGATATTCAACTACCGGTCAGTCAAAATTGGAAAATTCACAACCTTTTGTAACCGATTTCGGTGACGGATTTATTGCAATGGCTCATAATGGAGATATCGTCAACTCCGATGAGTTAAAAAAAGAACTTATTGATGAAGGATTTTATTTCAAATCCGACTGCGATTCTGAAGTAATTTGTTACATGCTTAAAAAAGAGCATTATGATAATGACAAGGATGTTTTGGCAGCTATTGAGGCAGTGTGCAAAAAACTTGTAGGATCATATGCATTGACAATCTTAGTCGATGGTGAATTGTATGGTGTAAGGGATCCTATGGGAATAAAACCTCTTGCCATTGCAAAAAGAGATGACGAATTCATTTTAGCATCCGAAACAGTTGCTTTTGATGTAATTAATGCAGAATTCATCAGGGATATTGTTCCTGGTGAAGTTGTTCACTTTAAAAACGATGAAATCAACTCTTACATGCTTGAAAGTGCAGGAAAATGCAAACTTTCACACTGTATGTTTGAATATGTTTATTTTGCAAGGCCGGACAGTACCATTGACGGCATTAACGTTTATGAAACCAGAATGAATATAGGTCGTCAGTTACGCGAACTGTATCCTATTGATGCAGATTTGGTAATTCCAGTACCTGACTCCTCAATTCCTGCAGCTATCGGTTATTCCAGAGCATCAGGAATTCCATATGGTGAAGGTTTAATCAAAAACAGATATGTTGGAAGAACATTCATCATGCCTACCCAGGAAGAAAGGGAGCTTGCCGTAAGGGTAAAACTGAACCCTATAAAAGATGCAATTAAAGGCAAGAAGATTATTTTAATTGATGACAGTATTGTAAGAGGTACCACTTCAAAGCAGTTGCTTGACCTTGTTAAGGAAGCTGAACCTGCAGAAATTCACTTTTTAGTAGGCTGTCCTCCGGTAATTGCGCCTTGTTATTATGGAGTGGCAATGGCAACCAAAAAAGAATTGATTGCAGCCAATAATTCTGTTGAGGAAATTCAAAAGCAGCTTGAAATTGACTCTTTAGGTTACATTACTTTGCCTGCTTTAGTCAAAGCTATTGGAATGCCTGAAGAAAACTTATGCTTAGGCTGTTTGAATGAAGAGTATCCTACAGAAATTCCTGATGGTCTTGAAGCTGAAACTTACTACAAACCTTAGATTAATATGGTTGAACTCTTAGCCCCTGCGGGAAATTTCATTTCCCTTCGTGCTGTTTTGGAAAACGGTGCTGATGCAGTTTACTTTGGCCTTGATGATTATAACATGAGGGCCAATGCAAAAAACTTTTCTTTGGATGATTTGTCTGAAGTTTCTAAAATAGCTAAGGAGTACGGGGCTAAAACCTATTTGTGCACCAATATTATATTAAATGAAAAAAGAGCCTCTAAATTGGAATCTAACATGGAGGCCATATCATCTGCTGAAATTGATGGACTTATTTTATCTGATATCGGTTTAATAGAGGATACTGTAGCCCATGGTCTTGAAGCCCACATAAGCGTTCAGGAAAACGTAACAAACTCTTATACATTAAAAACCCTTAAGAAACTTGGTGCTAAAAGGGCCATTCTGTCCCGTGAACTGTCCTTAAGGGAAATTACTGAAATTACTAAAAAATCACCTATTGAAACTGAAATATTTATCCATGGCGCAATTTGCATGGCCATTTCCGGAAGATGTTTTTTAAGTTACGGACTGTATGGGCGAAGCGCCAACTGTGGGGATTGCCTGCAGCCTTGCCGTAAAAACTGGACATTGACATATGAGGAAGGCGAAGACAATGTCATAAACTTCAGTGATGTTGAAGATGAGACATTTATAATTACAGGAAGTGACGACGCCAGCTACAGGACTAACTTTTTCTCACCCAAAGACATGTGCATGATTGAACATATTCCTGAGCTTATGAAAAGCGGTGTGGCATCATTTAAAATAGAGGGGAGGGCAAGAAGTCCTGACTATGGTGCAATGGTAACCGGTATATATCGTGAAGCTATTGATTCATATATTGACAATCCTTCCGGATATGAGGTAAAGGACGAATGGATGGAAGAATTGACAAGCGTGTTCAACCGTGGATTCGACACCAACTTTTATTTCAACACTCCATTTGAGGTTAGTGAAGATAACCAGTCAAAATATATTAAAAAGGACATCGGACAGGTTGTAAATTACTACAATAAGGTAGGGGCAGCCGAACTGAGGATATGGGATGATTTGAAGATTGGTGATAAGATAATCATACAGGGCCAAACTACAGGCTCCATTACACATACGATTGATTCCATGCAGATTGAAGGAGAATCAGTTGAAAAAGTTGATAAAAATACAAATGTAGCTATTTTAATACCTACAAAAGTTCGAAAAAATGATTTTGTTTATAAGCTAGTTGAGAGGAATTCTAATGATTAAAAAAATTGCTATCTATGGAAAAGGAGGAATAGGAAAAAGTACTACAGTAGCAAACTTGTCTGCTGTATGGGGTAGTGATGATTTAAACTGCCTTGTAATAGGTTGTGATCCTAAGGCTGACACAACACGTACATTATACGGTTCAAGAATTCCGACTGTTGTTCATACGATAAAAGAAAATAGAAATCCTGAAAAAGAGGATCTGGTTTTCACCGGTTTTAAGGGCATTCAATGTGTTGAAAGCGGAGGTCCGGAACCTGGTGTGGGATGTGCCGGACGTGGTGTTATTGTGGCAATGAAAAGACTTGAAAAGCTTGATTTATTTAATGATGATTTGGATGTCGTTGTATATGATGTATTGGGCGACGTTGTTTGCGGAGGTTTTTCAGTGCCTTTACGTGAAAAATATGCTGATGAAGTATTGATTGTAACATCTGGCGAATACATGTCACTTTATGCTGCAAACAATATTGTCCGTGGTGTTAAAAAGCTTAAAGGAAACCTTAGCGGTATTGTGTGCAACTGCAGAAATGTGGACAATGAGGAGCAAATTGTCAATGACTTTGCAAAAAAGATAGGAACACATGTAGTTGGAACAATTCATAGGAGTAATTTAATTCAGGAAGCTGAATTAGATGCAAAAACCGTTATAGAAAAATACCCTGAAAGTGATGAAGCACAAGAATACAGGGACCTTGCTTCAAGTATAATGAATAATGAAAATGTGTCTACTCCGGAACCTATGAGTGATGAAGAATTTGAAGTGTTCTTCAAAAATTATTTGTAAAAATGTACTTCACTACCTATGCCTCACCGATAGGCGAAATGTTAATTGCAGGTGATGATGAATCCATTTGCAGAGTTTCGTTTTGTGGCCAAAAGCATTTCCCGTCATATGATGATTTCACAAGAAAAGATGACCTGCCTATTTTTGATGATGTTAAAAACTGGCTTGACGATTACTTCAAAGGTTTGAACCCTAAAATTAATTTTAAACTAAATCCTCAGGGCACTGAATTCAGACTTAAGGTCTGGAAGATTCTCTCTGAGATTTCCTATGGCGAAACATTAACATACGGCGAAATTGCATCAATGATATCCGATACAATGTCTGCCCAGGCGGTTGGAGGAGCCGTCGGACATAATCCGATAGCTATTCTGATTCCGTGTCACAGGGTATTGGGATCAAAGGGAAAATTAACAGGATATGCGGGAGGCCTGGACAAAAAGATTGAATTGCTGAAACTTGAAAACATCAAATTTCTCAATATATAACTTTTTTTTTTATTTTTCGCTGATTTTAATCGTTTTATGCTTATTTGATTATTGTAAAATATTTTTTACATATTAATATTTTTCTCAAACGAAAATGTTTTAAATTTTCTCAGACAAATTTCAATTAATGAATGTTAATGAAGATAGGATATTTACAAGGGATTTCTTTTTAGTATTTGGCGCACTGCTTTTCTCGGCATTAGTGATGTATGCACTGATGTCAACAGTAACTGAATATGCAACAGCGCTCGGCTCATCTGCTACTATTGCAGGACTTGTATCCGGATTATACATCTTCGGCGGACTGTGTTCCAGGATCTATTCGGGAAATGCTCTGGAAAAGGTCGGCTGGAAAAAGATAGCGCTGATATTCATGAGCATTCATTTTCTTGCATGCCTTTTGTATTTTATCGTTAATGATGTTACTCTTCTTTTAATCGTCCGTTTTATTCACGGTATCGGTTTTGGAGCGACTGCCAATGCAATAGTTACAATAGCTTCAGATGTACTTCCCAAAAAACGCTTTGGAGAAGCATTCGGTTATTTTATGCTTGGAACAACAATAGCTGTCGGTCTCGGACCGTATATCAGCGGATTTTTATATGATACTGTTGGTCCATATGGCTGCTTTGCAGCGGCAAGTGTCTTTTCAGGCCTTGCACTGATTTTCATTTATTTTGTTGACGTAAGTGAACACGACCCCGGAAATAATCCTGATTTGGCTGAAAAAAATGACGACAGTTATTCCGGAATTGAAAAGATATTTGAAATCAAGGCCATTCCAGTTTCATTTTTTACAGCACTTACAAGCCTGGGATATGTTTCAATCCTGTCATTTTACAGGCTTTATGCAGCAGAAGTTGATTTGACTGCTGTCTTTTCATGGTTTTTCATAGTATATTCAATTGTTCTTGTTCTTTCAAGGCCTGTTGCAGGTAAAATTCAGGACAAGAACGGTGATTTGATTATTTGTGTTGTTGGAATTGTTGCCCAGGCAGTCGGGTTGTTTTTAATAGCTGTCTGGCCGTCAGCATTAACGGTTCTGATTTGCGCAGTATGTGCAGCATTGGGTTTCGGTACTCTGAATTCCGCCTGTACAACTATTGTCACAAGAAACGCTCCCGAACACCGAAGGTCCTATGCTGTATCGACATTCTATATTTTCTGTGATGGAACAATGGGATTCGGACCTGCACTGCTTGGACTGTTTGCAGTTAACGGATATGCTCCAGTTTATCTGATTTCTTCTGTAATAACACTTCTGGCACTGCCTATTTGTATCTATACATTGAAAAAATAAATTGAATCTTTTTTTCAGATATAAAGCTTTTTCTTTCCCTGATTTATATATTAACTAAGATAAACTTGTTTTGAAGATTAAATTCTTCGTTTGTTCATCATTTTTAATGATGGAGTATGGATATTGTTTGTTAATTAATTATATAGGAGGTAAATTTAATGGTAAAAGACAAAGAACACATTAACTTAGCATTTGTAGGTCACGTTGACCACGGAAAATCTACTTTAGTAGGACACGTGCTTGTAAACGCTGGAGTAATTTCCGAAAAACAATTAGTTGGAGGAGAAGACAAATTCAGATTTGTTGTAGATACCAGTAAAGAGGAACAGATGAAAGGTGTAACAATTGACCTTGCACACCAAAAATTCTCTACAAAAAAATACGACTACACAATCGTTGATTGTCCAGGTCACAGAGATTTCGTTAAAAACATGATTACTGGTGCTTCCCAGGCAGATGCAGGTGTTCTGGTTGTAGCTGCTGATGACGGTATCATGCCACAAACAAAAGAACATGTATACCTTTCCAAAACTTTAGGAATCAGCCAATTAGTTGTAGCTATCAACAAAATCGATCTTGTTGACTACAGCGAAGACACATTCAACCAATTAAAAGATGAAGTGTCTGCTTTAATCAAAACAGTTGCTTTCAATCCTGATGAAGTTGCATTCGTTCCGGTATCTGCATTTGAAGGGGACAACATTACTGAAGTATCCGAAAACACTCCATGGTATGATGGTGTAACATTCGTTGAAGCTTTAGATAACTTATCTGCTCCTGAAAAACCTACAGACTTACCATTAAGAATTCCTATCCAAGATGTATACTCCATCAACGGTGTAGGAACTGTACCTGTAGGAAGAGTTGAAACAGGTGTAATGAAAAAAGGTGAAAATGTTGTATTTGAACCTTCCGGAGCTTCCGGTGAAGTAAGATCCATTGAAATGCACCACGAACAGTACGAAGTAGCAGAACCTGGTGACAACATCGGGTTCAACGTAAGAGGTGTAGGTAAAAACGATATTCGCAGAGGAGACGTTGCAGGTCACACTGACAGCGCACCTACTGTTGTAAAAGAATTCAAAGCTCATGTAGCAGTTTTAAACCACCCTGGTGTTATTACTGCAGGATACACTCCGGTATTCCACTGCCACACATCCCAAGTGGCATGTACTTTTGCAGAACTGGTTGAAAAATATGATCCTGCAACTGGTCAACCAACAGGTGAAAAACCTGATTTCCTTAAAACTGGGGACAGCGCACTTGTTAAAATCAGACCAACAAAACCAATGTGCGTTGAAAACGTGAGCGAAATCCCTCAAATGGGCAGATTCGCTATTCGTGATATGGGACAAACTGTTGCAGCAGGAGTTTGTGTTGAAATTACAGAGAAAAGATAGATTAGAAGGTATTTATTACTTTCTTTTTTATTTTTTTTCTCATGAATGGCGATAGTTGTACTTGATTTGCAGAATAATGTAGTTAGATACATTATTCTGATTCTTCTTTTTCTTTCTGTTTTTCTTTCAGGTTTTCAATACCGATAATCATTTTTATCCTCCATATTGATTTTTTTAAAACAACATTTTTTTAGAATGTTATTTCACTTGATGTAATATTATTTTTTCATGATATTTAAATATTTAGGCATACCTAAATTTTAATATAATTTTAGGAATCCATATATTTGCCAAAAAACATAATTAAAATCATGAAAAAGCTTGCGATTTTTGATTTTGACGGAACATTATTTGATTCTGTGTGGGACGTAGTAATCTGCTTTAACAGGACTCTTGAAATTCATGGTTTTCCCACATTGACACATGAGGAATATCTTGACAGATTGGGCGGAAACATCGATGAAATTGTATCTCTGATTTTAAAAGACAAAAGCACCGCCGAAAACATTGAACTTGTAAAAAATACATACTCAAAACTCTATTCAGCATCACCTAAAGACAATACCAAACCGTTTGCCGGCACCCATGAAGTATTGAAAGCGCTTCAGGATAAAGGAATATTACTCGCAATCAACTCCAACAGAACCACGGATTCTATTAGAGGGTACGTTGATGAATTTTTCAAAGACATTGACTTTAAATCTATTGAAGGTCACGACCCGTCATATCCGTCAAAACCAAGTCCCTGCGGTGTTAAAAGAATAATGGAGAAATTGGAAGTTACAAAAGATGAAACAGTCTATATCGGAGATTCAATAACTGATATCAGAACCTCTCAGAATGCTGAAATTGACTGCATACTTGTCAG
>NZ_JBGULU010000124.1:0-8374 GCF_045116495.1 Methanobrevibacter sp.
CTGAAATTAAAAAAAAAGAAATAGAAAAAATAGAAGTGAAACTCTATTTTTTCACAGTGATTTTAACTTTTTTAGTGGTGGACTTGTAAAGTGTGTTTCCTTTGAATTTGATTACTGCTGTGAATTTGCCATTTTTGGTTAACTTTTTAAGGTTGAAAGTTGCTTTACCCTTGCTGTTGGTCTTTGCATTGTAAGTTTTGCCTTTAACCTTTAAATTGACACTAACTTTCTTAATCGCCTTTCCTTTGCTGTTTTTCAGAGTTATTGTATATTTCTTAACTTTTGCAGACTTTTTGAAACTTTTGTTTTTAGCAAGAATCTTTGTCTTTTCCTTATTTATTGTTATCTTTACGGTTTTTGATACGGCATTGTAATTTGAATCGGCAAATTTAATGACAAGATTTTTCTTGCCTGATTTTGCTGTCTTCAGGACTTTTGCAGTCAGGCTAATTTTTGCAACACCATTGGCATTGGTGGTGATTGAACCGATGTTTTTGCCATTTAATTTGAATGAAACCTTTTTACCTGCAATAACATTTCCGTTTACATCTTTAAGGATTATACTGTATTTTTCACCATAGTTAATAATGTATGCCTTATTTTTAGCAGAGATTGTTGCATTTTGTTTAAACACACTGAATGAGACTGATGAAATTGCAACACGTTTGTTTCCCAGATATTTCACATCAACACTGTAGTTTCCAGCATTCAAATCTGAAATTTCTACAGTAGCAGTTCCGTTAGATACCTCAGCAGAATATGTTTTGTTGTTGATGATAACAGAAACTGTTCCATTATTTAACGGCATATTATTTTCATCAAAAACATTTGAAGAAATCTTTAAAATTTCCCCATAAGTAATGTTGGAAACATTGAGACTTCTTAATAGTCCCAAATCCCCTGGATAAACATTAATTAATGTGATTGCTGCATTTTCTTTTAAAAATACATGATTTCCTCTACTGGTTGCAACATTATCTGCAAATTCGGAATTGCTGATTGTAAGATTACCATCATTGAAAATTGCACCACCATATTTGGCATTATTGTTTGCGAAAGCAGATTGATTGATTGTTCCGTTCTTATTAAAATAGATTGCTCCTCCATAACCTGAAACAAAGTTTTCAATGAAGTTACTCTTATTAAATTCACCAAAACCAAAAATGTAGACTGCTCCACCTGAATTCTCATTTGCAGAATTACCTGTGAAATTACAATCGCTTATTTTTAGATTATCATTGGAGTAGATTGCTCCTCCACTGAATCTTGCTACATTATTGTTGAAGTTGGAATCCTCAACGATTCCGCTTTTCCAAAATTCGATTGCCCCACCAGTTCTTCCACTGTTATTTGTGAAATTACAGTTGTCTACTTCAAAAACGCCGTGAACATATAATGAGCCTCCATTTTGGGCTTCATTGCTGCTGAAGAGAGAATCTTTAATTGTACCATCTCCCCAAATGTAAACTGCACCACCATAATAACCGGCAGCATTGTTTACAAACTCAGAGCCTATTACTGTTCCATTACCTTCAAAATAAATTGCTCCTCCACAACTATCATCAGAGTCATCTGCTGAATTGTTGTTAAAATTAGAGTTAATGACTGATCCGCTATCAGCAAAATAAATTGCTCCTCCGGATTCTGCATGATTATTTTTAAATGAAGCATTTTCAATGACACCATAATCAATTGCTATAGCACCACCATACTCGGCAGAATTGCTATCGAATTCGCTATTGAAGACTACATTTTCAAAAGTTTCAAAGAAATTGACTCCACCACCATATTTAGCTTCATTGTTAATGAAATTGCTGTTAAATGTTATATTGTATGGAGTTTGCCTGTAATTTACACCTCCACCATATAGAGCGGCAGTATTGTTTACAAAATCACATGTGAATACGCTGTTGCAGGAAGTGTTCTTAAATGTTATTGCACCTCCGTTTCCATTTTCATCATCAATTTTTCCCAAAGCGGAGTTGTTTATGAAATAACCTGTGAAGTTATTGTTATTTGATGTATTGTAGAAAAACATTGCTCCACCGCAGGAGTCTGCTACATTGAATCTGAAATCGCTGTTGAATCTATTGTTGTTTGCTTTGTTGTAAAAAAAGATTCCCGCACCATAAGCACCTCTATTGTATCTGAAAATACTTTCAAACTGATTGTTTTCAGCCATTTTATAGAAAAACATTGCTCCGCCACTTGCGGCTTTCGCATGATTATTGTAAAATTCAGAGTCAAATATGTTGTTTGAAGCTTTTCCTTTAAGATAGATTGCTCCGGCAGCCCTTTCAGCTACATTACCTTCATAGTGTCCATTTATTGTGGTGCCTGCGGTTTCACCATTAAAGTATATTGCACCACCATTTTTTGCACTATTATTTATGAATATGGAGTTGATTTCACAATTAGAAACTGAATTATCAATATAAATTGCACCACCTGAGCCGGAAGCACTATTATTGATAAAACTACAATTATCAACTATTTTTAAAGAGGTAAAAGAAGCTGCAGGACCGTTGGTTCCCTTTGCATTTATAATATTGATATTTTTAAGGGTAACGTTAGAACCTGTAAAAACAAAAATCCTCACTTGAGCCGAACCGTCTACGGTATGGCCTTGACCATCAACAACATAATTATCTTTAGAAATATAAAATCCATCAAAATCCTTATCAGTCGATGAATTAAATTTATAATCTTTATTAAGTACTAATACACTTTCAGACTGAGAAATTAACACATTTAAATCCGTGAAATTACCCATATCTGCACCTTCATCTGTTAAAGTTTCTTCCATGGCGTCACATGCCTGTGCCTCAAAATCTGTTTGATTGTCGGAGACTGCACTTACACAAGATAAACTGATTAAAAAAGCCAGAATTAATGTGACAATAATTATTTTTGATTTAATAAAATTCCTCCAATAATATAGTAATATAAATTATTTATATATTTGTTCAAATGATATAAAAAATATTGATTTATGGTTAATACCCCATAGCTACTTTTTTAGATTGATTTTATGACCTAAATTTGACATAAAAGAAACATTAACTCATTTTAAACTATTATTCGATAAAAAAAGAAAAAAAGAAGGAAATTAGATTCCTTGTGAGTATTGATTTATTTATTATTCTCTACTGTTAATGATTATTTGCATCATTTAAGGCAATATTGACAATAACATGCATTAATCTGAAATCCATAGCCTAATTAGGTGCCGCAGGAACATATGCATATGCTGATGCATTAAGTTTCAATTCCATTGGCCGGATAACTACCTTTTCACCGGTCATTTGATGGGTTTCAGGATTGCGCTGTATTTTAAAAGTATTACTGTTCTTGCTTTGTTCCCAAACCACATTGTTGAGTATTTGTTTTCCGTCTTTGAATGCCTGAATCTGCATATCATTACAATAAGAAGTGATATAATTTGCTCTAGTATTATTATCCTTGATTTTTGATGCCTGTGTAATTACTTTACTCATTCCGGCAAACATATTGTTTTCAGCTTCATGCCAGTAGCCCTGCACTGCATCACCATAAATTTTATGATTTTCTGGTCCCACACATCGAGTACAAAGATCTTTAAAGGTATAATACGGATAGTTATCTGTATCAAATACCCCACTCTCATTTGCAGGCTGATTAGCTCCATAAGCATCACTGACATTTATACAATCATTGGATACCGGTACAAACACACCATAAACCTGCGGACCGCAACTAACCCAACTGATACATGACATTTCTGCTGGAAGATCTGGATAAACCTGTATTATATGGGCGCTTATCGCTGTATCAGTTCCGATCACCCTCATATCAATCCTACCAGTATCATCAGGAGAATATTTTGTTCCTTCATATCTATTACGCATAATTTGACTGACATTTTCAAGTGAAACATTTTTATCAGGTTCAAAACAGAGCGGATACAATGCGTTATGATTATAGTATGAACCGAATTTTGAAGGCGCTAAAATGTGGTGCCCTGCCCAAGTCCTCACATGAGAGTAATCTGAAGTAATCTGCTTTCCGGAATATGTTTCATACAAATTAATCTCACCATTTTTGCCGCGCATCGCAAAACCTTTTTCCTCTGCAAGACTAATTAAGTCTTTAGATGTAATATTATCTTCATAGTCGGATAAGTACTCTAAATTAAACTCATTACCAAAGACAGATACTTTGTCGGCAGGCAATTTCACTGCAGCATACTGATGTCCGCCATACATCTCAACATACCATGCTTCGTTCTGATCAGCAATAATTGCAATATTGGACTCGCTGCTACCATACTCATCAATGAGTCCGCAAAGAACCTCTACACCCTCTCTAGCTGTTTTACTCTGACAAACCACAAGGTCCACAGTAGTGAATTCAGTGAGTCCATCTTCTATTAATGGATCTGCTTTCAATGCGACCTCGTTTGGAAATGCTGTAACAGACATGGACATGGCCACACCGTATTCATTAGTGCATGCAGTTGCATCAGAACCAAATCCGCAGTATTCCATTGTACTATTCATAAATGGTGTCGCAGTGTATTTATAAGTGGTTTCAGGAATCTCTGTTGTTACATTTCCGTCTTTACTTACAGGCATAACCCGGCCAGATTCATTTTCCACCCTAGGATTCACTGTAATATGATTCCCAAAAACTTCCTGCACATCATTTGATCGTGCAAAAATTAGCGAACCGTCAGCACTGACCTCTAAACCAACATATACTGCAGTACATGCCGCACTGGCCTGCATACTACATATCAGCAGCAGACAAAAAACCAAAATGAATCCTTTTTTTTGATGAATTTTTTAACTCCAATCAGAAAACCTCCTCGCAAACAATCTAGGAAATAAATATTGTTTAGAGATATTGCGAATTAACAACATTTCACGGAATATTTATTTTTAAACTAGATAAAAAATTCAATATTATTTTAGTTATCAATTATACGGTTTTATTTCAATTGCTTTATAAAACTTTTGAAGAATATGTGATTAGTCATAAATATCCGAAAAACAGTGTTAAACCAGTAAAACTGATTGAATTAGTGAATTTTACATATTATTTTAATCAAAACTAAAGATAAATAATTATAAATAATCTCATCACTAAATGTTTAATTATATATTTTATAAAAAAAACAAAAACCCCCAAACAGATTTTGAACAAAGAGGAAAAAATGAACGAAAGAGGTCAATGGAATTCAGTATTTACATTTTTAATGGCCATGATAGGCCTAACTCTAGGAATAGGAAATATTTGGCGATTTAGTTACGTGCTATACTCCAACGGCGGAGGATCGTTTTTCATACCTTACATAATTGCAATTTTAATTATGGGAATTCCTTTTTTAATTTTAGAATATGGGTTGGGATTTAGTTTTAAGAAAAGTTTTTCTACTTTAATGCGCAGTATCCGTCCCGAATTCGAAATTATAGCTTGGATGCTAGTTTTATTGGTGTTTATAGTTGTAATTTATTATATGATTATTTTAGGCTGGGACCTTGTATATCTGTTAAATAGTTTTAATTTCGGTTGGGGAAATGACCCTACATCATTTTTTACAAATCAGGTCGGCGGAAGTTCCAATTTGGCATCCGCCACAACAATAATACTGCCAACCATGATTTGTACACTAATATTATGGGCAATCTTTTGGGTAGTATCCGTTAAAGATGTGGATAAAGGAATTGGTAGATTATCCAATGTTTTAATTCCATTATTATTCATCATCATGGTTTTTATTTTTATTTATGCATTTACATTACCTGGATTCCATATCGGAATAAGTACATTGCTTACTCCTAATTGGTCTGCGCTTTTAAATATAAATGTTTGGCTTGCGGCTTTTGGGCAGATTATATTTTCTTTAAGCATTGGTCAGGCAATGGTATATACATATGCAAGTTATCTGCCTAAAAATACAAAATTGGTAGATGAAGTGCTGATTGTTGTTATTACAAACTCAATATATGAGATTTTCATAGCTTTTGGAGTATTTTCAATACTTGGATATATGTCTTTAACCTCTTCGATACCAATGAATGAATTAATCAGTGAGGGTACCGGATTAATATTTATTGTATTCCCACAGATATTCAATTCAATGGGAATAATGGGACATGTTATTGCTCCATTATTGTTCATATCAATATTGTTTGCAGGCATTACTTCTTCATTTGCACTCTTTGAACCTTTGCTTTCATCCTTGTGCGACAAATTTGAATGGAGCAGGAAAAAAGGAGTTACAATTCTTACAATTATTGCATGTGTAGGCACAATCATTTTTTCAACAGGAATCAGTAGTTATTCAGTGAAAATCGTTGATGAATTTGTAAATAATTTTGGAATTTTGATTTTGATTGGAGCCCAAGCCCTAATCTTCGGATGGTTTTATGGAGTTGAAAAAGTTATTCCAGTGCTGAATGAATTTTCTACTTTTAAAGTTGGAAAAACATGGATTTTCACACTGAAATATTTATTACCTATTCTTTTAATTGGCGTTTGGATATTTGGACTTGTGGGTCTGTTTAATGATAAACACTCACTTGAAATAATAGTGTATGCAATTATCACAATAATTGTTGTTGGACTTTCTGTAATATTTACAAAATTAAATCCTAAAAAATCATGATTTGGCCTTGAACTACCATAAGGCGTGCCGGAAAATCATGAAGATAATAACCTATGCCTTGGCGATATCCGGTTCGATTTATACCGTATTAACTTTTTATCAGGAAAAATAAATATAAAATGAAAAAATTCATGAAACAAGCAAGTTTTTAAATTGTGATGTAAAAAATAATAATCATGAAATACATCAAACTTGGAAATTCAAACCTTAATGTTAGTCGGGTGTGTATGGGTTGTATGGGTTTTGGTGATCCGACAACAGGAATGCATACCTGGACACTGCCCGAAAAAGAATCAATCGAAGTAATTAAAAATGGACTGGACAATGGAATAACATTTTTTGATACTGCAATTGGTTATCAAAACGGTACTTCTGAACAATACCTTGGAAAAGCAATTAACGAGTATGCTGACCGTGAAGAAATTGTAATTGCAACCAAATTCCTGCCTAGAACAGAAGAAGACATCAAAAATAATGTTTCAGGCCAAAAGCATATCCACGATCTTGTCAACAAAAGCCTAGACAATCTTCAAATGGATTATATCGACCTATACATCTATCACATGTGGGATTACAATACTCCATTATATGACATTTTAGAAGGTTTAAATGAAGTTATTGAAGAGGGGAAAGTTAGATACATAGGTATTTCCAACTGTTTCGCCTGGCAGCTTGCAAAAGCAAATGCGTTAGCTGAAATAAATGATTTCAGTAAATTTGTATCCATTCAGGGACATTACAATTTAATTTTCCGTGAAGAGGAACGTGAAATGGTTCCATTATGCAAAACTGACAATATTGCATTAACACCATATAGCGCACTTGCATCTGGAAGGATTTCAAGATTGCCTGGCGAGGATTCCAAAAGATTAAAAGAAGATTTCTATGCCAAATTAAAATACCAGAACACCGAAACACAAGATTTGGAAATAATTAAAAGAGTCAATGAAATATCAGAAAAATATGGTGTTTCAATGACTGAAGTTTCACTTGCCTGGCTTTTAGAAAAAGTAACTTCACCAATTGTCGGTGCAACCAAAATGCATCATGTGGAGGGTGCAGTTAATGCAGTCGATTTAAAATTATCCCCTAATGAAATGGAATATCTTGAAGAACCTTACATAGCACATGATTTAGTTGGTGTAATGGCAGACAATAAGGTTTCAGCAGGATATAATGATAAAGTATGGCAGAAATATACAAAAGACAACATTTAAACTCATATATTTTTAGAAAATAATGTATAATTCAGCGAAATGCTGTTTGATTAGGAAAAATTAAGTTGAAAAACTATTAGTGAAAATCCTAATGTTAATGTTAAAAATAGATTTTTGCTGCCATTTAGTCCATAATATATGTTAAATCAGCAGTATATAAACTTTTTAATTTTTGTTGTCAGTATTACCCCCCACAATATTTTTTGAATATTTTTCAATGATTTAAACAAAACAGCTACTCCAATTTTTCAAAAAAAAATCAATTAACATATCTAAAAACGGATATCACTATCTAAAATTAAGAAAACATTTAATACTTGGTTTAATTAAAAATAATACTAAATGGTTAAATGGAGGTGAAAAGTATGGCAAACGGAATACTTGCTGCAATATTGTCCTTTTTTATCCCAGGTTTAGGTCAAATTTACGCAGGAGATTTACAGAAAGGAGTAATATTTTTAGTAGTCTTAATAATTTTCGCAATTTTTGGTTCATTGATATTCAGAAG
>NZ_JBGULU010000125.1:0-8044 GCF_045116495.1 Methanobrevibacter sp.
AATACTTCCAGTTAAAAATAAACTGTCCGAGAGCATTTGATGATTAATATTCAACAAAAGACTATATAACATCTAAAAAACATAGTTATATTATAATAAATTTATTGATAGGAGAGCAAAAATGGAATTTACAAGACCAAGAGGTACAAGAGATTTCTTATTTGACGAAATGAGGCAAAGAAAAAAAGCAGAACGTACCTTAAGAAACATATTCGAAAATTATGGTTATCAAGAAATTAAAACACCTTTATTTGAAGAATTGAAATTATTTACAACAAAATCTGGAGATGAAATTGTAAACCAGTTATATAACTTCAAGGACAAGTCAGACAGGGAATTGACCTTAAGACCTGAAATTACTGCTCCAGTTGCAAGATTATACTTAAACGAACTTGAAAAAACTTCTACAAAACCAATTAAACTTTATTACTATGGAAGCTGTTTCAGATATGAAAGACCTCAAAAAGGAAGGTTCAGACAATTTTGGCAGTTCGGATGCGAACTGATTGGAGCCAAATCCCCTCAGGGAGAAGCTGAAGTCATTGCACTGTGTACAGATGCAATCAATGCATTAGGCATAACCACTGCCGATGTCAATCTCAACCACCTTGGAATCATAAGAGGACTGTTCAAACACTTTGAAGTCACCCAGGAAACCCAAAGGGAAATAATGGTCGTTATTGATAAGGGAGATAAAGATTTGTTAATCGAATCCCTAAGTGGAGATGAACCTGTAATAGACAATGACGAGTTGAATCAGATATTATTAAAATTAATTGACATGGTTGGAGACAAATCCATTTTAAGTGAAGTTGAAGAATTGCTTGCACCTTATGATGAGCCAAAAGAAGCGTTGGATGAGTTCAAACAATTGATTGAAATTTTGGAAGCCTTTGATGTTAACAACTACACATTAAACCTAGGCGTTGCTAGAGGCCTTGACTACTACACAGGAATCGTGTTTGAAATCTATGTCCCGGAACTTGGTGCCCAAAAGCAAATCTGCGGAGGAGGATCATACAACCTTGTAAAACTCTTTGGAGGCCAAGAAGTTGAATCAACTGGTTTTGCGCTTGGTTTCGACAGACTGATGAATGCAATTGAAGAGTTAACCGACTCAGAAGAACTTCCTTCACACCTGGACGTTTATGTTGCTCCAATTTCAGGTAGCGTAAGGTCTAAAGCCTACGAAATAACCCAAACATTAAGAAAAAATGACCTTAAAGCAGATGTTGACCTGAATGGTAAAAAATTCAAAAAACTAATGAACTATGCTGATAAAATCAAAGTTCCTAAAATGGTCATTATCGGAGAAAAAGATTTGAATGAAGGAAAAGTTACAATTAAAGACATGATTAGTGGTGAACAGGAATTAGTTGATGTTGATAATATTGTAAACTATTTAAAAGAGGAATAAAAATGGAAATTAACTTCAGACACGAAATTAACGGCGTTAAAGTAATCACAGCAGTTGCACAAGATGCTGACACCAATCAAATATTAATGTTGGCAAATATGAACAAAGAAGCATTAATTAAAACAATTCAAACCGGGAAAGCACATTACTGGAGTACTTCCAGAAACCAGTTATGGCTTAAAGGTGAATCCTCCGGGCATTTCCAAGAAGTTAAAGAGATTCTTGTTGATTGTGATATGGATGCAATTGTTTTAAAAATCAAACAGACTGGTGCTGCTTGTCATGAAGGTTACTTATCATGCTTTTTTAGGAAAATCAACACTGATAACGAAGTTGACATTGAAGATTTAAAAGATGATGACTTAGAAATAATCTTAGAAAGATTAGTAAATCCAGAAGACGTGTATTAAAAATGAAATGCATAATACCAGATACTAGCGCAGTTATAATAGGCGCAGTAAGTGAACTAATAGAAAACGGAGATTTTGACTATCCCGAAGTTATTGTTCCCGAAGCAGTAGTTTGTGAACTTGAACATCAGGCAAATGCCAAAAGATCTGAAGGGACAAAAGGGCTAGCAGAACTTCAAAAACTACAACAAATGCAGGACGATGGAGAACTAGCCATTACATTCAAAGGCAAACGTCCTACCAATTATGATATCAAATATGCCAAAAGCGGAGAAATCGACAGCATCATACGTGACCTGGCAAGATCTGAATTCGGAACCCTTTTAACAAATGATAAGGTTCAGGCAGAAGTGGCAAAGGCTCAGGGAATTCCAGTCTATTATTTCGAACAGAAATATATCCATAAAGCTCTCTCAATAGAAAAATTCTTTGATGACACCACAATGTCCATACATTTAAAAGAAAATGTAGTGCCTATGGCTAAAAAAGGAACTCCAGGCCACATTGACTTTGTAAAACTTTCAGATAAACCTTATTCATACACTGAACTTAAAAATATTGTTGATGAAATACTTGAAAAAGCTCACACCGATTCAAAAACCTATTTAGAATCAGACAAGGAAGGTTCCTTTGTTGTTCAGTCCAGAGAATACAGAATATCAATAGCTTATCCTCCATTTGCCGAAGGCTTGGAAATTACTGCAGTAAAGCCTGTTGCCAAAATCAGCTTGGATGAATACAACCTGACAGATAAACTGCTTGACAGAATCAGAACAAGTGCTGAAGGAATATTGATTTCAGGTTCACCAGGAGCAGGTAAATCAACATTTGTTCAGGCAATCGCAAACTATTACTCCTCAAAATTAAATAAGGTTGTAAAGACTATGGAATCACCAAGAGACCTGCAACTTCCGGACGAAATCACACAGTATGCTCCTTTGGAAGGCAGCATGGAAAATACTGCTGATGTATTGCTTTTGGTAAGACCTGATTACACAATCTATGACGAGCTCAGAAAAAATACCGACTTTAACATCTTTGCTGACATGAGGCTTGCAGGGGTCGGAATGATTGGAGTTGTCCATGCAACACGCCCAATAGATGCGATTCAAAGAATTGCTTCAAGAGTGGAATTGGGAGTGATTCCTTCAATCGTCGATACAAGTATCTACATTGAGGACGGTAAAGTTACAAGCGTTTATGAAACAAAAATGACCGTTAAAGTTCCAACAGGAATGAAAGAGGCAGACCTTGCAAGACCGGTCATTGAAGTTAGGGACTTTGAAACCGGAGAGCTCAAAAATGAAATCTACACCTACGGTGAGCAGACCATCGTTATGGATATGGATTTGGTTAATGGTGGCGACAGTCCGGCAGCTCAAAAATCTTCCGTTGATGTGATTGCAGAAAATGAAATACTAAGAAAAATAAAAAGAATTCTCCCTAAAAAGGCAAAGGTTGACGTTGAGGTCATCTCACCCGATAGGGCAAACATTTACATTCCAGATGAGTATGTTCCAAAAATCATCGGTAAGAACGGCAAAAGAATAGCCGAAATTGAACGTGACATTGGAATCAGCTTAGGTGTGGAAATAATTGATGAAAAACCTGTGAATAAAACCCCAATTGAGGTTGACATTACACATACCCGAAAACAAATGATTTTAGAGCTTGGAAAAGAAAACGGAAGGCAAAACTTTGATATTCTCATTGAAGGAGAATACCTGCTTACCGCAACAACTTCCAAAAAAGGAGAAATAAAAATTAAAAACGGCATCGAATTATCCGATATCATCTTAGAAGCCATTGAGATGGGATTAACAATTACAGCTGTCAGAAAATAGTGATATTATGAAAATCGGCGCATCATCTCTTGCGGGAATAGAACATCCATTAGAAGACACACTGGAATTTATAGAAAATTTAGGGCTTGAATATGTTGAGCTGGTTCATCAATTCCCAGCAGAAAACATTGACGTTAACGTATTGGAAAGTTATAACCTGAAATACTCCATTCACGCCCCATTTATGGACGTTAATATTGCATCAGTACAAGATAAAAGCAGACTGAACTCAATTAAACAGATTAAGGATTCCATAGACTTTGCTAATGAAATCAATGCTGAAGCCGTAGTCGTGCACCCAGGATTAGCTCCTTTTTTAGCCAATAAATATTTCCTTGATACAGTTTATAAATATTCAAATGAATCCATTGAAGAAATTGGCAAATACAGTGAAAATCAGGGCATCTTAACAACGATTGAAAATATGCCTACTTTTGACGGAATGATTTATCAGAATCTCAAGGATTTGGATGAGCTATTGGTTTCACTTGACATGTCTATGACACTGGACATCGGTCATGCGAACCATGCCGGATATTCTCCAGAGGCAATGTATTTTGATTCAATTAAACACGTACATGCCCATGATAATTTTGGTGATGATGATGCTCACCTTGCATTAGGTGAAGGCTCTATTGAATTAAACACAATCATCAATACTCTAGAGAAAAATAATTTTGATGGCATCTATATCATCGAGGTAAATGATTACGATTCCATTAAAAATAGTTACGAATATATGAAAAAGAACTTCAAAATTTAAATTAAAGAAGTTTCTTTTCTTTTATTTCATTTTCAAAATATAAATATTTGGATTCAACTACTTTTCTAATGTTTTTAGCAGTTTTTTTACCAATACCTTCGACTTCCTGAAGTTCTTCCTCAGAAGCAGAAATCACCTTTTCCACACTGCCGAAGTGCTTAAGTAGATTTTTGGCATTTACCGGACCTATATTAGGCAATGATTCAATTATAAATAGCTGCTGTTCCCATAGGCTGGTAGGTTTTTTGTCAGTCCTGATTTGTATATTTACCCTTTCGCCGCTTTGCTCACGAACAGCAATTCTTTTAATCATTGCTGCAGTATCCTCGGAGTTTCTTGTTGGAATGATGCTGATACCAAAATCAATTGCTATAGCTGCAATGGTTCCCCTTACGGCATTCGGATGGATCATACCGTTATAGATGTCATCGCCCTCCAAAATCAAAAGGGGGCGTTTAAACTCTTCAGAGAGTTCACGGGCTTGTTTGAATAATCTCTTATCAATTATTGAATCAACAAAATCCTTTGCAGTCTTCCTTTCAATGACCACTTCATCGCTTACCTGATAGTCGCCAACTGCCATTGACCTGATTTGAACATCAATCTCCATTTCGGACAAATGCCTGATGACCTTGGAATTTCCTTCCCTTGAATCGGCAAAAACAACCGGATTGGATTTTTCATTCTTTGGCCTATCAATGACTTTAATTTTCTTTTGATTTTCCATTCTCTCAACGGCTGAAGCATTCAATTCTTCCAGGACTTTAGGATCTATCAATTGATATTTCATGTGCTCTTCCTTTCTAACACTTGCCCAATAATAAGCCTCATCCCGTGTTCCATTAGTTATTAAAACTTTCACACGACCTGTTCTTTTACGGCCAGTCCTTCCTCTTCTTTGAATCATACGAACTTCAGACGGTACAGGCTCATATAAAATAACCAAATCAACTGCAGGAATATCTATTCCCTCTTCGGCAACGCTTGTTGATAGTAAAACATCATACTCACCCATTCTAAATGATTTGATAATTGCCTTTTGCTCTTTTTGAGTGAGGCCTTTTTCACCATCCTTTGCAGCCTGACCAAAGAACTTGGCTGACTTGATGCCTTCCTTTTCAAGTTTTTGATGAATCATCTCTAAAGTATCACGATATTGTGTAAATACAATGATTTTTGAAGATTTTTCATCCTTTTCTTTAAATCTGCTGGATTGGAGTTTGGTTTGACCATCACCGGTACCCAATTCCTTTTTGAGAATATTGGTTACTTCCTTTAGTTTTGGATGTTCCCATCCATGTTTTTCAGCTTCACGAGCCATTTTAACCGCTCTTCCAAAATTATCATCCCACATCAGGGATTTGGCGGCTTTTGTCTTTTTCTTTCGTAACCTGCCGATGTATTTATTGAAAGTTTGAATTCCCTGAGTTTCAATCAGCTCCTGTGAATGCTGAATATTGATTACTGCACTTAAGATTGAAATGGCCTGGAACAGTTCCTTATCCGGATTGACGGATCGGGCAATTTCTCCCTGAATTCTTCCCCGTGCCTTTAAAACATCAACTTTACCAACGGAGACTGTCCTGATAACTCCCATATTCTTTAAAGCTTTAAGTCTTACTTTTAATGCTTTGTCAATATATTTTTTAATTTTTTCAAGCTCACTGCTCATTTTAACCCTTACCCAATCGATTTCAACCGGATTGAAGTAAGGTCTTACATCGGAGTCCTGTTCAGTTTTAACGACAATGTTCTGGATGTATAAATTTTCACAGACTTCCTTGATTTTTGACTTGTCTGACCCAGGAGAAGCTGTGAGACCCAAAATTAAATTATAATTTGATTCCTGTACATAACGGGAAGCAAGATAAACATAAGAATATGCGCCAACTCCATGATGGCATTCATCAAAAACAATAAGGGAAACATTGCTCAAGTCATAACGGCCGTTTAATAAATCTGATTCCACAGTTTGGGGAGTTGCAGAAATAATTCTGGATTCCTCCCATCTTTTTACTCTCTCATCAGTTTTTATAGCACCTGTAATTGATGAGCATGGCAGTGTTAAAAATTCCTTAAAGCTGTCCTCATGCTGAATGGCCAGCGGTTTAGATGGTGCAAGAATCAGAACTTTTGAATTTTTTACCTTCTGCAACCTATCTGCAGCAACCAAGATTGCAACAATAGTTTTTCCTAATGCAGTAGGTGCAACAACCATCGTATTTCCTTTCTTTAAAACATCCCCTGCCAAGACCTGCTGATATAATCTGGATTCAATTGAATTTTTCTTAATTAAAGGATGTGAAATATAACTAGCCATAATCCAACCTTCATTATTTTAAAAAATGAGTTCTACCAATAACCCTTATTATCATATTATTTTTCCATCTTTATAAAAGGATTAGTGAGAGCATTTGATGAGTAATATTTATACTAAAAATAAAATTAATTGATTAAATTATAAAAATAAGAATAGATAATGTTATTTAAATAGATATAACATTATAAATCAAAAATAATTGATTTGAACTTGGTAGCAGCTTCTCCAATAGCTATTACCATTTCACAATCCAAATTCAGTGCTTTTCTCAAACCGTCACGCACTTCCTCTTCAGATGCACCCAATGTTCCCTTTTTTTCAAAGTCATCAACGTGGTTTAAAAATATCCTATCATTCAATTTAGGATTGGCCCTAAGCTTTTCCAAAGCTATTTTTTGGGAAGCTACTGAAGCAGGAACGATGAATTTGGAGAACTTCAAAACGCTGTTAAATATGTCAAGGTCACCAACATAACCTGATTCTGATGAGACAGTGATTACTGTTGTAAAGTCACCGAATAATTTTTTAAATTCCTTTAGGACAGTTTCAACACCTGCAGGATTGTGGGCAAAATCCACATAAATATCCTTGCCTTTGACCTTACCTACTTCTTCCATTCTTCCACTGACACCGGTGAAACTGGCAATAGTAGGCAATATCTTATCATATGGCAAATCAAGGAAAGTGTGAGCCGCTATAATAACTCCAGTTAAATTGTAAACATTGTGGAGCCCGTCTACACCCATTTTAACAGTTAATTTTTCGGTTGGGGTGTGCAAATCAAATGTCCTGTTGGGCAAATCAATATTTGTAGCAACATAGTCAACCTGAGGAGTTGTTATTCCGCATTTGCAGAAGTAATATCCGCATCCTGAAATAATTTCCTTAACAGCGATTTCAGCACCGCAAACACATTCCTTCATACCTATTGAATCCGGAAGTTCATCTACACCAAATGTTATGACTTCCCCCTTAAAGTCAAGTTCTCTTAAGAGTCCCATTATTGTAGGGTCATGGCCATTGACAATCAGCTGCCCCAAGCCTAACTCGGAAATGAATTCTCCCTTAACGTTAGCATAATCCATGAAGCTTCCAAGGTCATTCAAATGGTCAGGGGTAATGTTTGTAATCAGACCTGAAGCCATATCAGTATTTTTGACAATTCTCCCAACAGTTCCCGGAACCCCGAAAGTTCCAACCTCCAAAATACCTACGTCCCCATCCAATCTGGACTGTAGGATTGGAATGAATTCAGCATTGCCCTGCATGCCTTCCAGATCATGTTCACAT
>NZ_JBGULU010000126.1:0-7437 GCF_045116495.1 Methanobrevibacter sp.
CATGGCATATGGACCGAACGAGATTCGAACTCGTGATCTCCTCCACGTCAAAGAGGAATCATACCCCTAGACCACCGGTCCTATACAACATAATAATATTAGAAATAAGTAATATATAAACTTTTCTTATAATCATAGAACAAGTGGTAAAACAAGAAAATAAAATTTTAAAAATAAAAAAAATTGACCAAAGAAATGGCCAATAGATTTTATTCTAAAGCTTTTATTTGAAAATAACCAATTAGTAAATCTATTTGATTGCTAATTTGATATCTTCAGCTTTTACAGTTTTTCTACCAGCGTGGCGTGCGAAATTAACAGCTTTTTGTGCGATTTCGTCACCTTTTTCTTCTAATGCTTCAGCTAATGCAATTTTTGCATCGTCACTAATTCTTTGTGCGCCAGCATTTTTTAAGATACGACCGACTGGTGCGATTGGTAATTCACTCATTATTACACCTCCAATTAAAAGATAGTACAAAATAGTATATAAAGGTATCGGTAAAAAAGAATAATAATCGCTTATATTATAACACATCACTTATTATAATATGCTTTTCAAAATCAATAATAAATATCAATATTACAATAAAATTAAGGATAAAAATTAACTGAAAATATGAAAATAAGAAATTAAAATAACTAAAAAAAATTTCTTTACAATAATTCGCTTTTAAGATAAGTTGCGGTTGCATCTGTGATTTTAACAGTAACAAAAGAACCTAACTCAACATTATCAACAATTACTGGAATATAAGAATCTGTTTTTCCAATAAATCCACCTTTAGAACCTTCTTCAACAACCAAGACATTTTGAGTGGTTCCAACAAGCAGTTTGTTTTCTTCTTCAGTTATTTTTGATTTAATTTCAGATAAAAATTTAGATCTTTTCTTCATAACTTCGGGCGGGATTTCAGGAAGTGAAGATGATATTGCACCTTTCCTATGCTGATATTTTGACAGATGAATCAAACTCGGTTTTATTTTTTTAAGCAAATCAACTGTCATGTCAAAATCATCATCAGTTTCTGTAGGATATCCCACAATAACATCAACTGCCAAAGTTATGTCAGGGATTTCTTTTTTGAATTTTGAAACTATATCCAGGTACTGCTCTATGGTATGACCCCTTCTCATCTCGGATAAAACCTTATCACTTCCAGATTGTATAGGCAAATGAATGAAATCATATACCTTCGGCAGTTTCATTGCTTCAATAATTTCATCAACATCATTTAAAATGTTTTTAGGGTGCATCATTCCAACACGTACGCGAAAATCTCCTTCCAAATTAGCCACTTCTTTAATTAAATCAGATAGTTTCTCACCACTATCCCGGCCGAACGCTGCAGTATCCTGAGCGGTGAGCTGAATTTCACATGCTCCATTTTCAATAGCTTCCTTCGCTTCACCAACAATATCCGCAATCGGATAGCTGTTTAAAGGCCCACGTGCAAAACGAGTACAGCAGAATGTACAAGCACCCAAACAGCCTTCACAGATTTGAATAATATGAATCAGACTACCATCATCCAACTTTGGAACACCGACTTTGCTTTCTTTTGAAAATCCGCATTCACGAACAACATCTCCACAATAAGTGGCATTGACAACATCCGCTGACTTATTTAACTGATGAGGTCCAATCCAAGAGCAGTCAGGCCCAATCTTTTCCAATTTTTCAGGATCAATCTCCACCATGCATCCGCTGACAATGATTTTTTTATCAGGATATTTTTGTTGAAGTTGCTGAATCTTATAGGTGACCTTATTTTCAGTAGGCAATTTAACATAACAGGTATTTACAATAATTACATCTGATTCATCAATATTATCGACAATATCGATTTCATTTTCCAATAAAACACCTGCAATGATTTGCGCATCCGCTTTATTGAATGTACATCCATAAGTTTCAATATAAACTTTCATTATCTCACTATTTTGTTTTCTTTATGATGCATTTAGTCAATTCATAATCATAATTATTGAATTTGACCGGTTTGGAATAAACCCTTGTAATCACATCGGCCTTTGCAAAACCTGAAGTGAGCTTTCTTTCCTGGGTTTTTACAACGTGAACTTTAACAATATGATCTTCTATTTTAACAATGTCACCAGGAGCAATTTCAAAGTCTCTTTCAAGGTCTAATTTGTAGGAGTCAACTTCACCATGCAAATCTACTGAAAAACCAATTCTAGCTGGAATTTCAATAGAATTAGCCCATATGGTATCAATATCTTCAATTTTTGCCTTGTTTACCCTAGTATCACCAATTTCAATACTGGTTACTTCAACCTGACCAAATTCAGAAAGTAAAACATCCCCTTTCTCAAGTTCATCGCTTGGTGATAAATCGATTGTTGTTTTGTGAGATTTATCCTGCTCTGAAATAATAAGTCTATAAGGTTCAGGTTTTTTTAATGAAATCACATCTTTGAAAACATGCTCACAGTCTTCACATCTCAATAAGTATTCTTCAATGAATTTTTTCTTTGATGATTTCTGTTTCGAGTTTAAAATTTCTATTTCATCACTACCGCATATCGGACATTCCATTTTAATCCCTCAAATTATAAAAATTATTCTTTATCTTTTAAATAATGGTTAACTAATCCTTCATCTTCCAAAATTTCCAACATGAATTCCTTAAAAGGTTCAAATGTTTTTGATTCGCCTGTAGTTTCATTTAATAAAATTCCTTTAGATAAATCAATGCTTATGATATCGCCATCCTTTGCTTCAATATCTGATACGATAACAGGCAGTCCGATATTGATTGCATTCCTATAAAAGATTCTTGCAAATGATTTGGCGACAATTGCATCAACACCCGCAGTTTTGATAGCTACCGGTGCCTGTTCTCTTGATGAACCACAGCCAAAGTTTTCATCAGCTACAATAATGTCTCCTTTTTGGACATTTTTTGTGAAATCCGGGCGTTCACCCTCAAGTACATGATCTGCCAAATCCTGAGGATTAAAAGTTCTTAAATATCTTCCAGGAATGATAACATCAGTATCTATATTTTCCCCAAAAGTCCATGTTTTTCCTTTGATAATATCCATTTATATCACTAATAAGAATAAATTAAAATTAAAAAAATATTGGAGTATTTGGGAAGCCCCAAATACAAAATAAGTTTTTGGTGATTTGAAAATTAAATAATTATTTTTCTCTTAACGGTTTTGCAAATTTTTGCTCAACAGCTTGACGATATTTTGAATTCATTGTACAGAATGGTATGATTCTGCCATCTGGAGTTGCATAATGGATTACACATTTTTTAACCCTGTCAACATCGAAGTTGAACGGATCCATAAAGTGCATGCATGAAATAAGCATTGCATCTTTAGAGAAATCTCCCAACGCTTCATAGTCTCCTTTAGCAAATACATTCAGTAAAATTTTGACAATGTCCAAATCTTCAGGAGTTCTGCTAGGATGAACCATTTTAGGAAGATTTCCGGTTAAACCAGCTAAAACTCTCTTGTGAGAACCAAATTTGCCTTTTTCAAGTTTTTCATTATATTCAGTTAATTTATGGAATAAATCTTCAACATCAATGAAATCTGTAATTGGAATCAGTTTGTCCTTGCCATCACCCTCAGTTTTTTCTCTGAATACATATGTTGCAATTCCACAGTGCTGGTGGCAATTTAGAGTTACCTTAGGTGAATCTTCACCATCCAAACGGGAAATGATTTCCGCAATAGGCTCAACAAATGATGGTGGATAAAATGAATCGGAAGGAACATGACCGTCTGTCACATCTTCAACAATATCAACGAAATCGGAAATTGTGATTCTTTGCTCTTCCACTTCATCGGCAGGAGTTCTTCCAGCAAAAGAAACAGGTTGGAAGTTAACTCCATAAATGATGTCATTATTGTCAAATGCGAATTTGATTATATCACCGACCTGGTGATCATTGATTCCCTTGATTAATGTAGGAACTAATACAATACCCAATCCTGCTTTTCTACAGTTTTCAATTGCATCCAATTTAAATGGGAGTAAATCCTTACCCCTATTGTTAATGTAAGGTTCTGGAGTTACACCATCAAATGCCAAATAGATTGTATTACATCCAGCTTCTTTTAAATCTTTAGCCAATTCTTCTTTCCTAGCCAATCTTAAACCATTTGTTGCTATTTGAACATGGGTAAAACCTTCTTCTTTTGCCATTGCAACAAGTTCGACAATGTCTTTTCTGACTGTAGGTTCTCCACCCGCATACTGAATAGCTAAACATGGATGAGGCTTTAAATTCCTTAAATTCTTAAGCATTTGCCTTATTTCATCTTGTGAAGGTTCATATTTATATCCTGCAGCAGCTGCATTAGCAAAACAGACAGGACATCTCAGGTTACACCTGTTAGTCACATCAATTAATCCTAAAACAGTTGAAGTCTCATGTTTTGAACATAACCCGCAGTTATCCGGACAGCTTGTAATATCATCGACAGAAGGGTTATCAACAGATGTAATTGATGGGATAAATTTTTCAGCCCTTTTATATAATTCTTCATCTCCCCAGTAAGTGTTTACGAACTCACCATGCTCATCACAAGTTTTTTTGATGAATACTTTGCCATCTTCACTAAAAACTTCAGCATCAAGAGTTTTGCCACACTCTGGACATAAACTTTTAGTATCTTTAAACTTCAATCAAATCACCCTCTACTAACAATAATAATTATCATTAGTACAAACTTACATAATATTATATATTTAACTTAATGTAATATTTAAACTTAATTAATATATACTACTTTGAATATAGTATATGTATAACAATTAAAAAGGGAGCATAAATTTAAATGGATATCCAAATGATTCTGATTACATGTGTTATGACACTTTACTTTATCCTGCCTGCCTATTTTTCAAATGGTGCGGGATTGTTGTTCGGCGGAGGCCTACCTGTTGATTTTGGAAAATCAGACAGTAAAGGAGTTCGATGGATTGGTGATGGAGTAACATGGAAAGGTTTGATTGGTGGAACCATAATTGGAATCATCACCGGAATAATACAAGGATTAGTTGCTCCATATATAATTTCTAATTTTGGACAATACATAACTACACCGATAATTACAAACGTTCCCGAAGGAATCATAATCGGATTTTTACTCGGTTTTGGTGCACTTTTAGGTGATGCACTGGGCAGTTTTTTAAAACGAAGGCTTGGAATTGGAAGAGGAAAGCCCGCCCCAATTTTAGATCAACTGGACTTTTTAATAGTTGCCCTAATACTGGTTTCACTAGTTGTTAAACTTGACTTGATGTTTATTGTCATGGCAATAATATTAACATTAATCATTCACCTGCTGGCCAATACCGGCGCATATTTGCTTGGTCTAAAAGATGTATGGTACTAATTTAAAAAAAAAGAATTTTGAGAGAGTGATTTGACACTCTAAATTAAATATTTATTCATCATTACGGCAGTTCCAACGGCCGGCGCTACAACGCATTCTTCATCGGTTAGAATATCTCCCATGGATTTAACTTCGAGACCTAAAAGTTCTGCAGCAGGTCTGTCCAATATGTCTTTGCCCAAACCAGTTGTAACAATCAAATCAAGACCTTGAACTTCCACTACTTGTTTTAGACCGTCTGCAATCTGTTCAATTTGCTTTTGATGAATGAATTCTGACATTTCAACAATCTCATCCATAGACAGCATTTCCAAATCGGCACAGACAACACGAGCTATTCTTTTGGCACAATCCAATTTGGATTTGCCTTCACCATCAAATGTATCACAAACATAATCTTCAGGATTTATTAAGTCTAAAACAGTATAAACATCAGCAGTTTGTGCAAACAGTTCAGATGCTACCCTATATTCCTTTCCATTCAGTTCCACTTTATCCAAAAAGCTTGCAAGATTTGTCCTTAATGTTCCTGTGTATACAAGCTCGCCTGTGGCTGATCTGTCAAAGTCGGATTTTCCAATGGCGCATTCATTTCCATCTTTTATTGGTATGATATCAGTTGTAGTGCTTCCGGTATCAATGAAAATGCAGTTGTCAGATATCAGTGTTGCTATTTGTGCTGTTGCAATCCAATTGGCAGCCGCTGCCTTAAGTGGAGTTTTTTCAATTTCATCCTTTGAAAGCATTCCCTCAACTCCAACATAAGCTGTTGGACAGTCAAAAGTTTCTTCACATTTTCTTACGACATCTAAAACTCCATCCTTTTTTGTATCGTATGCGTCAACAAGTTCTGCAGTCATGGAAATTCCAACTGCATCAATTTCAGAAATCGGACAAATATTTTCAATTAATTCCACCAGCACACGTGATAAATCATCGTTATTGCTCCACATTGGAAGATATGCAAAATCAACTTTGATATTTTTAATTTCATCTCCATCAAAGTCTATTACAGCAAGGTCTGTATTTGCACCACCAATATCAAATCCAGCTACTTTCATATTATATTCTCCTTATTTCCAGGTCATCTCCTGATTTTTTGAATTCAACTTCACCTTCAAGAGACACATCAATGTCTTCAATGTTAATGTCACCATCGATTAAATCTACAATAGTTTTTCCGATATTGAAGTTGGCAATTTGCTTTAAACCTACATACGGAGTAGTGAATCTTGAATTTATTTCTAAAAGATATACGGAATAGACATCTTTTTCATCTGCGTTGATGATTAAGTCAACACCGACAAAACCTTTTAGTCCCTCAATTGCTTCAACCGCTTTTTTAGCTATTTCAAATGCTTCATCCTTATATTTGTTTTCAAATGGTACTTTTCCACCTAAATATGTTCCCTTATCGTCTTTAAGTTCGACAAACTGTTCATTTAAGCTAATTGGAATAGCTGTTTTTCCATCAGATATTAAACTAACGCTGACATCAGTGCCTTCAATGAACTCCTGAACAATAACTCTGGAACCCGGAACGAAAATCTTATCCAAATCAAGGGTTAAATCATCAATATCTTCAATGACAACAATATCTTCACAGTCAACACCAATCAATGGTTTTATGATGATTTTTAATTTTGTCAAAGGATCTTCCGCTTGCCATTTTTCATATAGATTTTCAATGGCTCTTTTCCAGTATCCCTTTGGATCTATTTTGAACCTGAATGTTCTTGGCTGTGGAACAACATCATAGAGTGTTTCGTAAGATTCTGATTTGTCAGATGACTTGAAACAGGCTTCCGCTGAAGAAGTGTATATTTTTACATCGTTTTCTTCAAGGATTTTTGTAATGTTGTATAAATTGTTATTGTTTTCCGCAGATATGAAAATAGCTTTGCTAAACTGTCCGGCATTATCAGCCAGCCAATCAACAACATCACCTTCAATTAAAATCGGATTTACATTATCAAAACCATTTATAGCTTTTTCATATGATTTGTTTATCACTACATCTTTTTTGAAATCTTTTAAATCATCTAAAAGTGC
>NZ_JBGULU010000127.1:0-4999 GCF_045116495.1 Methanobrevibacter sp.
AAAAAAAAGAAAAAATGTAGAAAAATTATTTTCTACGGCTTAAAGGATAAATACCTAATGCTGCAAGAGCTACAACTAATACTAATAATGGGTTACCGGTTGCATTAGTGTTAACGTTTGTTGTTTTTGCATTATCGGTACTTCCTGCTGCATTACCAGCATCACTTGCATTATCTGGTGAGTCTGCTAAAGCAGCTATTTCGTTACCTGTTAATTCACCATGACGATAAGGATTATCACCTACATCAAGGTCTTCTTCTTCATCATCTTGGCCTTCATCAGTTGCTTCATCGTCAGCTGCATCATCATCATCAGCTGTGGTATTTTCTACTGATTCATCATCAGCTGCATCATCAGCAATTGCAACATCAGTAGTGTCTACTGCAGAAACAAAGCTTACACTTAAAAGGACAATGAAGATTGCCAAGATTGCAAAAATTCCTTTGTTGATATTATCACCCCCGTAAATAATAGTTTACACAATATCATTTAAATATATATCGTCCAAAGAAAAACAGACAAAAAATCAGAATGCGGGCGTTAATGTCAAACACGGTTTAAATTAATGTATGCGTGTCCAAAAAATCAGTCTGATTCGGGCCATGCACACAAAATAATAACCCTTTAATTACTATTAAGAACAAACATTCAGATATGAAAGTTAAGGATGGAATAATAGGTTTGATAGTTGGCGATGCTCTTGGCGTTCCAGTTGAGTTTACAAGCAGACATGAACGCGAAAAAGATCCGGTAACTGACATGAGGGAATACGGAACATACAACCAGCCTAAGGGAACCTGGTCTGACGACTCTTCCATGACAATAGCTACAGTTGCAAGCATAGTTAACAAAAACGGAATCGACTACGATGACATCATGAATGAATTCATCAACTGGGCTGTTAGAGACGAATACACAAACAGCAGAAGTGGAACATTTGACATGGGAAATACAACAAGGCAATCACTTGAAAACTATTACAACGGAACTCCCGCCCTTGAATCCGGAGGCAGGGGAGAGCGTGACAACGGAAACGGATCACTTATGAGGATTCTGCCCCTTGCATACATCAAAGACATCGACTATGATACAGTCGAGGCAGTCTCATCCCTGACACACGCCCATGAGATATCAAGGACAGCATGTGCATTATACGTTGAAATTGCAAAATCAATGATTGAAAATGACCTGGAAATTTCTGAACATATCAAACTGGCATGCGATAAGATAAAAGAACACTATAAGGGTTCTGAAGTCCTTGAAAAATTTGAGAGAATCTTTTCAAATGATTTGGATGACGTTCGTGGCAGATCATTTGTTGTCGGGTCACTTGAATGTGTAATTCACTGCCTTTTAAATACTGACCGCTACAGGGATGCGGTTTTAAAGGCTGTCAATTTCGGTGAAGATACAGACACAACAGCTGCAATTTGCGGAGGCCTTGCCGGAATCTATTACGGCTATGATTCAATACCCAATGAGTGGGTAAATTCAATCAACAGAATCGATGAAGTAGAGTCATTATGCGAAGAATATGAAGAGTTTTGTGATAATGTCTGAATTGATACATGATTTAAGCAGTTACTGATAGTCTGAAAATCAAAATGCATGATGTAATGTCAATCCCGGCCAGTTCAGTTTAGAAAACTGTAAAAGCATAATTAAAGTAAAAACTTTCAAAACAGATATAAATAAATTGAATTATAAATGTAATAATTGTTGGTGGTTATATGGGATTCTTCGATAAGGTTAAAAAAGCATTAGGATCTGATGATAAATCTCAAAATAGGAATGAAAATATTCAAAACTTTAAATATTTGGATGATTTGATTCATAATGGTGTAAAGGAGATTGTTTTAGATTCAGACATAATACTAAGTGATAATGAAGAATCCGAATATAAAAATGGTATAAAATTAGATATGGGCGATTTGGTCATTGATGGACAAGACCATTCTATTGATGCAAAGATTAAAACACGTATTTTTCATGTTTCAGGCAAAAATATCGCCTTAAAAAATATTATTTTTAAAAATGGGGGTGCAGAAAGTGGTGGTGCCATATATAATGATTATGGGAGTTCTTTGAACTTGGAATCCTGCAGTTTTGAGGGTAACCGTTCAAGAGAATTAGGTGGTGCCATTAGTAACAGCGGAGATTTGAGTTTAAAGTCCTGTAGTTTTGAAGGTAATTTTTTAAGTAAAAATGGTGGCGCTATATATAATGATAGTGGAGGTTTTCTGACTTTAGAATCCTGTAATTTTAATAGCAATTCTTCAAAAGTTGGCGGTGCTATTTATAATAATAGTGAGGGTTCTTTGAGCTTAGTGTCCTGTAATTTTAATAGCAATTCTTCAGAAGATTATAGTGGTGCTATTTATAATAGTGGAGGTTCATTGAGTTTGAAATCGTGCAGTTTTGAAGACAACACTTCAAGATATGATGGTGGCGCTATTAGAAATTGGAATGGTCATTTGAAATTGGAATCCTGCCGTTTTGAAGACAACACTTCAAGAGACGGCACTGGTGGTGCTATTGATAATAGTGGGGGTTCTTTGAACTTAGTGTCCTGCAGTTTCAAGAATAATACCTCAAGAAGTTTGGGAGGTGCTATTGATAATGGGAATGGTCATTTGAAATTGGAATCCTGCAGTTTTAAAGGTAACTCTTCAGGAAATAAGGGAGGTGCTATTCATACTGAGAATGGAAGGTCTTTGAGTTTCAAATCATGCAGTTTTAAAGGTAACTCTTCAGACAGAAGCGATGGTGGTGCTATTTATAATAATAGTGAGGATTCTTTGAGTTTTGTATCCTGCAGTTTTGAAGGTAACTCTTCGGGAGATATGGGCGGCGCTATTGGAAATTGGAAGGGTCATTTGAAATTAGAGTCCTGTAGTTTTGATGGTAACTCCTCCAGAGGGAAAGGCGGAGGCGCTATCTATAATTGGAGTGGCCAGTCTTTGAGTTTGAAATCCTGTAGTTTTGAGAACAATGATAATGCAATTTATACTCAGAGTGGTCGTTCTGATAATCCCAATGCTGTTTTTTTGACTTTAGAATCCTGTGATTTTAAAGACAATGCCGGAATTGATGTTAATTCTACTGGTTTGTGTAATATTTTCAATTCTAATTTTGTTAAAAACTTATCTGAAGGTTCAATAATTATCCAAGAAATGGAAGACAGTAGTTTAACCATTGAAAATACTAATTTTTCATCAAGTACCAACATAGCTAATATTAAAAATGGTTTTTTTAGTATTATTAATTGTAATTTCAATTTATCTGAAAATTTAAGTGAATATGCAATATATAATGAAGATGGCGAATTAACACTAATTAACATAAAATATAACTCCTTCATATCAATATTCAATAACCACATCATTAAAGCTGATGAAGAATTGATAAACTTTATCACACAAGGTCCAGATGCACAACCAATTAAACCTATAAACCCTGAACTACCAAAGGACTATAAAGGATTTACTTACCTCGATGAAAAAATACAGGAATCAAATAGAATAATTATTGACTGTGATATTGTAATGAATGAAATAGAACAAAAATTTTATGAAGGAGGAATAGAACTAGATAAAGATGATTTAATAATCGACGGACTGAAAAAGGATAATTCCAAATCAGTAATTGATGGAAATAACTTATCAAGAATTTTTTTAGTCATAGGAAAAAACATAAAAATAAAAAATATAATATTCAAAAATGGAAAACATTTTAAAAATCATCATAACCTTGAATCAGGCGGAGGAACAATATACATAATGCCTAATGCATCACTTACAATTGAAAATTGCGAATTTGTAGAAAATAACTCCAGACAACACGGAAGCGCAATATATAATAAATCAGATAATTTATCCATTATAGATTCTAAATTTATGAAAAACAATGCGAAATTTGATGGGGGTGCTATCAGTAATATTGGCAGTTCTTTGAGATTGGCATCCTGTAATTTTGAGAGTAATACTTCAGAAAATTATGGTGGTGCTATTTATAATAGTGGAGGTTCTTTGAGTTTGAAATCCTGCAGTTTTGATGGCAACTCTTCACAATATATGGGGGGTGCTATTCACAATAGTCATGAAGGTTCTTCGACTTTGGAGTCCTGTAATTTTAAGGGCAACGCCTCAGGCTGGCACAGTGGAGGTGCTATCTACAATAGTGATGGAAGTTCATTGATTTTGGAGTCATGTAATTTTGAAGATAACCGCTCACGTGAGGACGGTGGTGCTATTCATAATATTGATGGAGGTTCTTTGAGCCTGACATCATGTAATTTTGAGAGTAATACTTCAGGACATTATGGTGGTGCTATTCATAGTTATGGGGGTTCTTTGAGCTTGGAATCCTGTAATTTTAATGGTAACTCCTCAAGCGGGCACGGCGGTGCTATTTATAAATGGAAGGGTTCTTTGAGTTTAGAATCCTGTAGTTTTAATTACAATGAACCTGACAATATTTATCCAAAAGGAAATTATCAATTCTAAATGCAAGCCAATGTAATTTCATGCAAAAATTCCTTTGATGGCTTATATTGACTAATCCTTCTTTTTTGATATTATCAACATTAGTGCGACTGAATCTACTTTCACCGGCAGTTTATATAAAAGTAATAACTTTCTAAAATATATTAATTAGCCATATAGAAAAATATTAAAAAATCGAATTATATCCTAAAAAAAATAATGGGTTAGAGATTAAATCTCTAACGTTTAACTTTTAAAGTTGCTTTTACAGCATCACTCAAGTAGCTTACTTTAATTTTGTAGTTTTTACCTACTTTGAGTTTATTGATTGCTGTCTTTTTGACGGTTACCTTAGCAATACCGTTCTTGTTGGTTTTTCCTTTGTAGGTTTTGCCGTTGACCTTGAATTTGACAGTTTTGCTTTTGAGGGCTGTTTTTCCTTTCTTGAGGGTTGCTTTCAATACAAGTTTTTTGGCTGACTTTTTGACATTAACTGTTTTTGTGGTTTTCAGTAC
>NZ_JBGULU010000128.1:0-3730 GCF_045116495.1 Methanobrevibacter sp.
ACCTATACCACGCCTCCCACTTCGGCCTCCTTTCGGTCGGCCTCGGGTCGGCGTGGTTATGGTGGGGCGAATTGGCTCGCTTATAACATGGGTATGGCAGGTGGCTTGATCCAAAACCAATATTTCACCATGACTATTTTTCGCAACAACTTCAACCTATCAAATACTTGATGTTACTGTCAATTAAATTAAATCAAAATGTATTGCATACAATATAATCATATGTGTATTACATTAACGGCAAGGGTATTAAAAAACAATTTACATTTCAACTGTGCATATACATTAACTACATTTCAAAAGCAAGTTTCTATTAACAAATGGCAGTCGTTAATGTTAAGTTAATCATATTTTATATACTCTTAAAAATAAAATACATATTATATTTTCGGTGAGGGTCATGCCAATCTATAATATTGATAATGAAAAATTAACTCCTATTAAACAGGTTAAATTTAAAAATGAAAGAGAATTGCAAACTTTAACGGAGAAAAACTTGGAAGAATTATTTGGTTTAAAATTTGTGGCTACTGAGTTTCAAGTTGATAATTTAAGAATTGATACATTAGCATTCAATGAAGAAACCAAATCTTTTGTCATAATTGAATATAAGAATATTAAAAATTATAGCGTTATTGATCAGGGGTATAGTTATTTGTCTCTCCTGTTAAATAACAAAGCTGAATTCGTTTTAAAATATAATCTTGTATTTAACACTTCATTATCAAAAGACGAGTTTGATTTTTCACAAACTAGTGTGATGTTTATCTCTCCAAGTTATACTACTTATCAATTGAAGTCTGTTGAGTTTTCTGATATAGCTTTTGAGTTATGGAAAGTTGTTAAATATTCCAATGGAACAGTATTATATGATAAAGTCAATAATACTAACAACACTGCTTCAATAAAACAAATTACAAATTCAGATAATACAAAACAGAAAGTAAATAGAGAAATTAAAAAGTACACGGAAGAGGATACATTATCCGGAAAACCAGATGATATAAAATCATTATATTATGAATTAAAAGAGTTTGTATTATCAAATTATGATGATGTTGAAATCAATCATGTAAAATATTATTTTGTTTTCAAAGTCAATAATAAGATAGTTGCTTCAGTATCTGTCTTATCTAAGTCTATTAAAGCTTGGATTAATTTAAAAGAAACAGAACTAAATGATCCTGATAATAGGATTAGAAATGTTGCCAATGTTGGTCATCATGGTGTTGGTGATTATGAATTTAAAATCACCTCTGAAAATGATTTTTACTACTTTGATAAATTATTTAAACAATCTTATGATGAAAAAATTTAGATTGATAATGTTATTTCAGCTATTGAATCCTTAATGTTAATGTCATTATAATCAATAGCTACTTTTTATTTTTAATTTTATGGTGTGTGTATTACATTAACGGCAAGCACTGTTAATCTTGTTTTAATCTCAAACCTTGCATATATATCGCAGTGCAAGGGGAAAACACTTTTTAAATTCGCAATCGTTAATGTTAATGTCGATTTCATTTTTGCTATCGTTAATGTTAACGTTAATGTCAATTAAATCAAAAGTAAGTTTCTTGTTTTAATTATATGGTGCAGTTCTTATATTAACGGCCGTGGTTGTTAATGTTGGACTTGTTCTCAACCCTTGCATATATATCAAAGTGCGGGGGAAAACAAAATCCGAATATTGAATCGTTAATGTTAATGTCAATTATTACCTTGTTTATTATATATTTTATATAAATCAAATAATAAAAATTAAATCATGACATTGCAGAAGAAATTACAAATCAATATTGTCATGAGTAATTACTATCAACGGAGCGGTAGCTATTCATCCAGCTACGATTATATATTCTTGGATAATTTAGCCAGCAGTTCTTACTCCAATTATTTCAGAAGTGATTTGAAAAACCTGAAAATCAAAACTTCCAATGGTACTGAATGTCAAGTATTATACATTCCAGCTTATGGATCACAACCTGCAGCTATACTTGCAAGAGTTCCTGTTGGCCAGATCTCACAAACCACAAAGCTATTGCTGGATGTCTATGATACAGGAACAACTTTCAGCAGCACATTATCGACTGGTGGGGATGTGATAATGTTTGATGCAAACTCTGATACATACTCAAACTTTTTCATGAATTACTCAGGTTTATCATCAAATAATGATTCAACAGATGGAGGTCATTTTTTAAGAGCTAGATTTGTTCCCAACCTTGATGGGACATCTCCAACTGATTTAATCACTAATGTTGCTTCAGGCGGGAGTTTAAGTAACGGCCGTGTTACCATTGCACGATTCAAAAGAATTGCCGGTAATGTTAGTGTTAATGATAATGCAACATATCATGGTACAACAAGTGGAAGTGTCATGATGCAATCAGACTTTAATCTCACAATGTACCAGGAAGATTTGAAGTCTACCCTCCTAACATTCGCAGGTAATGAAAAATCATATTGTATGTTTAACGGAGCGGAAACTTTAGTAATGGCCAGTTCCTTTGATGCCTATGCTTCTGGAAGTGATAGTGAGGGAAACTGGAAACAATACCATATACATGGCCGTGTAGGAACGGGAACATCAAATACATCAGATTATCTTGAAGGATTCCTTAGAAACAATCCAACAAAAATATATCAAAACAATTATGCTGAAGTGCAGATCTCTCCGGAATGGTATGCAACAAGTCAACTTGAAGACTACAACTATGTTGATCTAAAATGGCTTATCATATTTCCATCTCCATTATTTGCAGCCAATGGCATTCCAACAGTAACAGTAACAAAAAGAGATAAAACGGGCATTCGCTTATATAAAGGAAGTCATGAATATACTAAGGCCTACAAAGGCGCAACGTTAATGTGGGATGCTAATGATAGTGACATGGACGATACTGGACTTCACATTCCAGATAAAATAATTAATCATAATTGGGATTGGGTGTTCTAATGGAAAAACAAATATCAAAACTTAAAACGGATTTGGCAACAAGAAGTAATGAAACGGCGGTGTTACGGGATTTAATTGATTATGCTGAGGATATAATTCTGGAACAGTGCAGTGATTATTATATTCATCAGTGGTTGAATTATAAAGAAAATAGATTGGAGCTATTAAAATGATTATTGATTATGATGATGCAGCTACTATTGCTCACGGCCGTGGATATCCAACAGGCCTTGAACATTCAGAGAAGATGGACGTTATTGCTTGTTTACTTGATGAAGGCGAGCGTACATATGTTAATGATGAACATACGGCTTGGATTTGTTCCAATCAATGTGCAGTCGGTGATATGGTAACATTAGACAAAGCCTCAACAATGGAGCACACAATAGTTAGGAAAGCGCAGGCAGGTGAATTGGCCTTCGGTTATCTTTTAGGTAAAGTCCAGGTCAAGTCATCCGGACTTACATTAGTTACTGTGGCCGTGTTAGGTGATGTCTTTAGATTGAAACTTAAACGGCCGGTGCCTGAAGATATTGTTCCAAATACAAGAATCTACATTGACAGTGACGGGCTGTGCAATCCTGTTGAAGGCCATGACCTAAGGCTATTGTCAATCGTTAATCTAAAGGAAAACCAAACAACAGACTACATTAGAGTCTATAGGCAAATGTCTGAGGTTGAAATGTATCCTGAATCTCAGAACTGTATTGATCTTGGGGATTGCAATTTCGAACAGGATGAAATAACTCACGTTGTTAATATGATCGT
>NZ_JBGULU010000129.1:0-5233 GCF_045116495.1 Methanobrevibacter sp.
ACATCCGTAATGGAGATGACCCAGATGGCGGATATGCTTAACATGCTGCAGGCATCAACCTGGGCAATATCCCTTCTGGCCATTGTGGTTGGCGGTCTGGGAATTATCAATACAATGTTAATGTCAGTCTTTGAGAGAACCCGTGAAATTGGAGTTCTGAAGGCTGTCGGATGGTCTGACAGAAAAATTTTGACCATGATTGTTGGCGAATCACTGGTAATCACTATAGTTTCTGCGATTATCGGATCTGTAATCGGCTATTTGGCATGTGTTCTTTTAGGACCTCAAATGGGAATCAGTCCGTTGTTTACACCTAAGATATTCATCCAGGCATTTGCAATAGCTATTGTAGTCGGAATAATCGGTGGAATTTATCCTGCACTCAAGGCGGTTAAATTGCCTCCAACAGAAGCATTGAGGTATGAGTGAGGTGAAATCATGAATGCAGTAGAGATAAAAGATTTGTATAAAAGCTATGAAGACGGAAAAATCAAGGCATTGAATGGGATAAACCTCACAATAGATGACGGTGAGTTCGTATCAATCATCGGCCCTTCAGGATCAGGCAAATCAACACTTTTAAATATGCTTGGTGCATTGGATGTTCCCGATTCCGGGTCTATCAGTGTTGCAGGCCATGACTTGAAGTCATCCAAGAAATTAAATGAGTTCAGGGCTGAAAGCATTGGATTCATTTTCCAGTTGCATAATTTAATTCCTAATATTTCAGTTGTGGAGAATGTTGAAATACCGATGTTTACACAGAAGTTGTCCTCAAAGGAGATGAGAGCCCGTGCACTGAAACTGCTTGATGATGTTGGCCTTAAAGACAAGGCAGACATAAAACCGAATAAGTTATCTGGTGGTGAACGTCAGAGGGTAGCTATTGCCCGTGCACTTGCAAACGAACCTTCAATAATATTGGCTGATGAACCCACAGGATCACTAGATTCAAAGACAAGTAGCAAAATCCTTAAGCAACTAATTGATTTACACGAAGATAAGAATGTAACACTAATTATTGTAACTCATGATATGGATGTAGCCAAACTTGCAGACAGAGTTATTGAAGTTTTGGATGGTGAAATAATTTCGGCCGGTGATGACTCATTGATTAACAGTAAAATTGATGTTTAAACATTAATTTTTACTTTTCTTTTATTTTTTTTAAATATCCTTTTGTGCAACTCATGTCTACTTAAATAAGTAGGGTATTCTTGACCGGCAATATAAAAAGAGTGGAATGATGAAATTAGATGATTCCATGAATCATCCTTAATGCATCCAAAAGACCATGACTGTATTCAATACAACCGAATGCAGTCCTCATATCTTCTTTTTCTAAATAATACTTTGAATCGTTCCAATAATCAATAGCTCTATCGTATACCTCTTTTTCCTTTCCTTCAAAAGTAATGTCTGCTACCTGATTTAAGTTTCTCTCTAATTTTGCAATGTCTTTTGCTATTTTTTCCGGGCTTTCCAATTCAGTCATTTTAATTGCCTCCAAACGTATACTATTCTTTGAGCTACTGTAAAGTATGATAGGATTACTAATATGTAAATGATGTATGTAAAGTAGATATCTCCTGCGAAATATCCGATTATTGCTCCAATCATTAGTATAATCATACGAACGGCACGTTCTGCTATTCCAATATTGCATTCCGCTCCCTGGGATTCTGCTCTTGCTCTTACATAGCTAACGCAAATTGCAGAGTGGATTGCCAGAACGCCGACAAACCAGTCACAGTATCCTCCGAAAATGATTCCGATGTAGATTATTGCATCTGCAAACCTGTCCATTGTGGAGTCCAGAAACGCTCCAAAAGGTGATGACCTGTTATGATATCGGGCTACTGCGCCGTCAACAACATCCAAAAATCCGGATGCTAAAATAGCCAGCATTCCCAATATTAACATATGATTTGCAAATCCGTAAGCTGCAATCACTGCTATGAATGGGGATATTACTGTAACGATATTTGGATTGATATTCAAGTTTTTAGCGACGGGGTTCAATATTTTTGTTAAAAGTGGTCTTAGAGATTGAAGCATAATTATATATAAATTTTTATCTAATATAATTGTTAGGTAAGAAAAATGAAAATTTTAAAAACTGGTATGGATAGTTTTGATGAAAAAATCATTAACGAAGCTATAAATGTATTGGCTGATGGAGGTATTGTATTATATCCGACTGACACGGTTTATGGTTTGGGAGCCAATATATTTGATTCAAAAGCGGTTAGAAGAGTTTTTGATATAAAACAAAGGAGTTTATTAAAACCACTGTCAATACTGGTTTCGGATGTGAAAGCCATTGATTTGGTTGCAAAGGTATCGGCTGCCCAAAAAAATGTAATCAATTCCCACCTTCCAGGTCCGTATACATTTATTTTAGATAAAAGGAAAATTGTTCCAAGAGTCGTTACCAGCGGATCTAAATATGTGGGAGTAAGGGTTCCGGATAATAAAATTGCATGCAGGTTGGCAAGTATTTTTCCAATAACAACCACCAGTGCAAATGTTTCAGATGATGAAGTTTTGTCCTGTCCAAATGAAATTTTAGACCAGTTAAACTGTGATGTTGACTTGGTTATTGATGTCGGTGAGCTGAAATCAAATCATGCATCAAAAATAGTGGATTTGACTGCCAGAAATCCTAGAATAATAAGGAAATAAGAGATTAGAAACTAATCTCTTGAATATTTAATCAATATAATAAATCCTAAAATCAAAATTAAGATTCCTATAATTGATAATTCGTTTCCGGTTGCATATTTTAACAGATTATTTTCTTTAATTTGATTTTGATTTATAGTTGGAGTTTCATTCTCATTATTTTTTGAAATAATTGTTTTATTTTCTGGTTTTTCTTTTGTTTCATTGTTTTCTGGTGTTGTTACGTTTTCTATTGTTGTGTTGTTTTGTGGGATTTCTTCTGTGTTGTTTTCTGGTGTTGTTACGTTTTCTATTTCAGTATTATTTTCAGGAGTTGATCCTAAAGGTTCGTCTTCAGGAATTTCTATTGTGCGATAGTTAATTTTGTATCCGAAAAAGTTTTGGGTTCTGCCATATTGGGAATTCAATAATTCAAAATCGAATATTGCTTCGGTTGTATTATTTATCTTTGCCACTGCTCCATGATCGGGGATTATTCTACCATTTGCAGCACTTTCCAATATAGCTTTAATTATTGCATTGGTGCTGTTTTTATAATCGTAATCTGTAAAAGTCCAAATGACCTGAGAGAGGTCAGTTGTAGGGTTCATTGTATAATCGTAATGGTCTACAAATAATATTTTCAGGTAATTTCCAACAGATTCACCGTATCGTGAACTGATAATGTTTGTAGTATTTTCTACAGTGAATTTTTCTCCTCTGCTGGTGGATTGTAAGTTATGGTTAACACAATAGCCGTTGTATCCGTCATCAAAAGACACATTTCTGTATCCGCTTTCAAGTGCTTTTACTTCCTCACCAATTCTATTTTCACTTGAATTTCTTTGTTCTTGTGAGTTCTGATTATCTTCAGATGTTTCTCTTTGTCTAATTGATCTGATTTCATTTGTTTCTTCTTCGTTTTCAGTAATTAAAATGTCATCAAGTTCATTTTGTGCTGAAACAAAATTTAAACCTGATGTTGCAATTAGGAGTATGGTTAATATTGTGAGTATTTTTCTCTTCAAAATTTTCACCTCGAAATATTTTGTATTATTTGCATTGTTAGAGGAGATATATAAAGTTAAAGTAACCAAATACTCACTAAAAAATAAAAAGAAAAGATTAAATTTAACCTTTTCTGCGTATTACAACAGCAACAACTGCAATAATAACAATAACAAGTACTAACAAGAATATTGGATTTCCAACAGTTCTCATAATTCTTTGCTGAAGGGTGGCGTTTTTCGGCAATTCATTTGTTTTATTGATGATTTTAGTATTATTGTTCTGATTAATTATTGTAGTGTTGTTCTCGATATTTACGGTATTGTTTGTATTGTTTATGATTGTGTTGTTGTTAATGACGGTTTGGTTGGATGGCAATTGCTTTTCATCACTGACATTTTTATTTTCGGTTGTGTTGTCTGAGGTAGCGTTATTTATAGTTGTGTTTTCTGTGGTAACGTTATTTTCGGTTGTATTTTCCACAGTATCATTAACATTATTGTCGCTTGCACCTAACACATCATCACCGGCGACAGTTTTTAAAGATACTTTATATGCCAGACAATCTGAATGGCTGCTGTCTGCTGGTTTTAAAAGCTCAAATGTAAATGTAGCCTCTGTGGTATTGTTGATTTTTACAACTGCAGTATCACCAACACTTTCACCTGAATTATAGTTTTTATTTCCACTGATAGCCTGTGAAACTACATTTTGAATGTTATTTTCCTTTCCGGATTTATAACAGTCAATTATTGCCAGTTTAACATTATTTTGTATTTCATCATTTCCGGTGTTTTGTGATGTAAATTTGTCATTGGCTGTTATCGCGCCTTTTGCGGAATCAATGCAAAATCCGACAAATCCGTCACTGAATTCAATTCCCTTGTCTGTGATATGAACTGGGGTTATATAATCAGTTAAATCTTCTTCTGTAACTGTTACATTTTTTTCACTATTTTCAACTGTTGCAGTGTCTGTTGTGTTGTTGTCGGCTGAAACAAAACTCAGACATCCCACAGAGAAAATTAAAATTATTAATAAAGCTATAATTTTCTTGTCCATAGTTAAGGCTCCTTAATTAGTTATTTGATAATTTGATGTTCATATTAATAAAATTTTGTTAAATTATATATTATATAAAAATAAAATATTACTTCATGAAAGTATTAGCTAATTTTGAGGATAATCAGAAAATTCCTTCCAATTCCTCTCTGGATGCTCTTTTGGGAGGAGGTTTTGAAAAGGGTGTAATAACTCAAATATTTGGACCTCCAAGTTCTGGTAAGAGCAATATCACATTAACTTTAGCAGTTAATGTGGCTAAATACGGAAAAAAAGTAATTTATATTGACACTGAAGGAGGAATTTCAATTGACAGGATTAAACAAATTGCAGGTCCTGATTTTCCAAGTGTAGCTAATAATATCATTGTTTTTGAACCGACTAATTTTTTAGAACAGAATGATAATCTAAAAGCAATTGAAATATGGCTTAGAAAAAACCATAATGATGTGGATTTGCTTGTACTGGATTCTGCTGTTGCATTATATCGTGTGGATGA
>NZ_JBGULU010000130.1:0-4238 GCF_045116495.1 Methanobrevibacter sp.
TGAAACCAACAAGGCATTGTCAGATATAGGTTTGATAATAACTGATCTCGTAAAAAGCTATCTTGGAAATAACAATGAAGAATACGATGAATCAGAGTATATAGAACCTGAATTCACTACAAAAATTGATGTAGCCGAAGACGAAGACGAATAGGAACTGCGATATGTTAAACATCCTAGGGATGATTATTTTAATAATCGTCTTATTTATTATTATTTTACTCTATATCGGAGTCAAAATATCATTTATCTATGATAAAAAAGGCAGTGCCTTTAAAGGATGTTTAAAAATACTTATTTTAAAAAAAATAAAGGTCTACTCTCTTGAGTTTCCATCAGAAGATGACGGGGACGATGAAGAAGAAGAGGATGATGAAAAAAAACACGACGTCAAAAAAATTCTTGAACTGGCCAAACCTTGTTTTGAAGACTTCAAAGAGTTTATAAAGTCATTTGTAAAATGCATTCACGTTGCAAAACTCGAAAACCATCTAATTTTTGGTCTTGACTCTTACGCAGACACCGCTAAATACATCGGATATATCTGGAGCATAATAATGATTGTGAACGGCGCACATAAAAATGCCAGATTAAGTGCCGAACCGTCATTTACCGGAAGCATTCTGGATGCGAGCGGAACAAATGAACTGGACATTAACATTTTGAAATTGATACCTCCGGCAATAAAACTGATATCAAAAAAAGAAGTCCGCAACCTGATAAGAGGTGTTAGAAATGGATAGCAATATTGAAAAATTAATCGAAGATTTTGTAAAGATCACCTCACTAAAGAAATATCAGTTTCGTGAAGTTTGTGGATTGACATTTGTGTTTGAAAAAAAAATTGCATTCATCAATGATGAGATTTCATCAGGAGAGATGAAACCCCTCGCAATAATTTATGAAGAAAATGGTGAATATTACCTAGCTCCCCTACATGTAGTTGATGAAATTAATGAAGTTGTAAAAGAATTTGTTCGGGCACAAATTCAATAAAATTGTCCTTACGGAAGAGGGACATTTTCACTTCTAACAACAACTTCAACAACAAGAGGCCCATGCAAATCAGATTCAAGAAGATATTCCAAATCGGATAAATTATCAACCCTTACCGCATCAATTGAATAGCTTGAAGCCAATTTTACAAAATCAGGATTTGACAGTTTCACCTGGTAAGGTTTCATATCATAAACCTGCTCCTGCCATTGTCTGATGATTCCAAACTCGGAATTGTTTATGATGAATATGATCACATCCAAATCATTCTCCTTTAGGGTTGCAAGCTCCTGAATATTCATTTGAATACCGCCATCCCCATTAATTGAGATGACCTGTTTGTCAGTTGCAAAACTTGCACCTATTGCAGCTGGAAGTGAATACCCCATTGGTGCCATGGCTCCCGGAAACAGGTATTGGCCTGGCCTTATGGATTTCATCATAAGGGTTGTCCATGTGGTGTGGCTTCCGGCATCTGAAACTATAATGTCTTCACCGAATTTTTCCAGAATTCTTTTGATTGCAGCTTGAGGTGCCAAATCATCATCCAGATTTTCAATATAGACGGAATTGTCAATCTGTAAAATTTCATCCATCCAGCTGACCTTTTTGAATTTGATTTCAGCTAAAAAGTCTTCGACTTTACCATGTATCTGACAGTCACCAACTAAAACATCCTTGTTCAGATTGACATGTATTAAATTATCTGGAATTTCAGGCAGTGTCCTTTCACTACCCTTAATGCCCAAAGCGATTATGCAGTCTGAATTTTCAAATGCATATTTTGCCCTCGGTGTTGAGCGTATTCCTGAAAGACCCAGTACCAAATCATCAAACTCTGAAATAATCCCCTTGGCATGAAATGTTGTTGTTACAGGTATCTGATATTTATGTGCAATCTCACCAATTTTATCACATTGACTCAATGCACCTGCTCCAAGAATAAATAAAGGTTTTTCAGATGAATTGATCATCTCCTGAGCATCACCGATTTGGGACATGTCATCCTCACACAGATAACACAAATCAAAGTCCTGGAAATCCTCACTTGAAAGCACATCCTTTGAGAGATTAATGTGAATCGGCCCTTTAGGCATTGTTTTAAGCTCATAAATAGCTGCCTTTAAAGCATAAATTGCTTCAGTACCATTCAGAGGATTGTAGGATGCCCTTGTAATGTGCTTGAATGTGTCAAAAACGGGAAGTGACTGGAAACGGTCCATGTTTCTGTATTCAAGGTCATTGTCACCTGTTAAAACCAGAATTGGAACATTGTCCTTAAATGCGGTGGCCAGTGCCATGGTTGTGTTATATGCTCCAGGAGATGCTGTTGTAATGCAAACTCCGATTTTTCCGCTTGATCGTGTATATGCATCAGCAGCATGTGCAGCAGCCTGTTCATGACGTGTCAGCACGTGTGTGATTTCAGATTCTGAAAGTGCTTTGTAAAGAGGCATTATCTGCTCGCCAGGTATTCCGAAAATATGTCTGATGCCTTCCTCGGCAAGTATTTCAACCATCCTGTCAGACACATTCACTCTTCCACCTCCTGATATGACCCTTTATACTCACCGGATCCTTCTACAGGAAATACGACTGCCTGAGCTATTCTGTCGCCGGATTTAATTTTATATTCAAATTCCCCATGATTGTAAATCATAAACATCAGTGTTCCATAAAATCCAGGATCACCCACAGCAGTTTGAACTGAAATGAATGACCTTAAAAGTGTTGAGCGTGGCAGATACAACATGGTATATCCCTTTGGAATTTTGATTTTCCTTTTGATGCTTGCCAGGTATGCGGTATGAGGCTTTAAAGTGAATATTTCACCTTCCATCTCCTTTATTTCAGGCAAGTTTTTTTCATTGTCAATCAGTGAGCCGCCGGACTCCTGAGTGTAGATTCTGTCAAGTTCCAAATCTATTCCGGAGGGCTGCACCAAATCGGCAAAATCCGGAAATATTTTAACGAGTTCATTTTCACCGAGCATAAATATCAAAACCTTTTAATAATCTATATATACTATCTGATTAATAATTTTAATTGGTGATAATATGCCTGTAATTACAATAGCTGGAAATAACGGAATAACAGTAGAGAAAAAAAGAGAAATGGTTAAAAAAGTATCCGAAATTGTTGCTGAATCATATGGCTTACCTGTAGAAGCAATAACTGTTCTGGTTCAAGGATATGATAAAGAGGATATCGGCGTAGCCGGAGAACTTTTAAGCGACAGAGAATAACTGTTTTGAAAAATGGGAAATCCGTTTGGAATTTCCCATAAGTTCAAACCAAAAAAGAACTTGATATTTTTACAAATACCATGTTAATATTACTTGGCCACACTATTTAATTTTTATGTAAACATCACCCTGTTTTTCAATCAACTTCATGTCAATGAGACTGTTTAAATTTTTACTTATTTTATCTTCGAAGTTCTTGGATTTGTATCTAATCAGTTTTCTTTTTATCTCTTCAAATGTGGCCTCACCGTCAATTGCATCATAAACGCTCTGCTGGAACGGTGTCAGATTGAAAACAATGTCATTTAATGCATTATCATTGATGTTTTCAAGATTCCAGTTTTCATCATGGGTTTTAACGCCAAGTTCCTCTTCCAAATCAATGATGCAACCTTTCAGCAAATCCAGATGAGGATAATGTGCAAGACCATGTTTATGCTTGGAAATCTTGGCCAAAAACCCTTCGTAAACTTTATTTAAATCAATATCTGAGCTATCAAATGAATCAAGTACATACACCTTATCATCAATGACTTTAATGACCTTATATGTGTCAGTATCCTCGTCAAACTCTATTTGATTAAATTCGCTGACATTCCAGTTATTGTCCAAAAGGAAATTTCTTACAAACTCCGCATCTTCAAGCCGGTCATAATATCCGAAGATATAGTCATCACCGGCAATCTGCTTTTTGATTACATATGTCTCAAAGACCTTGGAAATGTTGAGACCATACCGGGAGTTGTTCGGATTTCTTTTATGCCTTTTGATTAACCTGTTTATTGTGTCTGCATCAGGCTTCTGTTTGTATTTGGCCAGAATATGAATCTTGTCATCATGGACTGTTAAAACCATGTAATTATCATCTTTTTCAAGAATCTGTGGAGTTTTGCTTAAATCCCAATCGTTATCGACTAAAAAATCCCTAATGAAAACAGCATCCTCCAAAGTCGCAATTTTAGCATAGGTTTTGGAGTTTTTGACTATTGTGCAGGA
>NZ_JBGULU010000131.1:0-4591 GCF_045116495.1 Methanobrevibacter sp.
TTCTATGTAATGCCTAAGGAAGGAGATGAAAAATACTCCCATGCATTCGATTTAATGTATAACAATCTTGAGCTGTCTTCAGGTGCTACCCGTGTACACCAGCATGATTTACTCGTAAAACAAATCGAGGAAAGAGGTTTGAACCCTGAAGGATTCGGAACATACCTCAAGGCGTTTGAATACGGTATGCCTCCTCATGCAGGTTGGGGTGTAGGTGCAGAAAGGCTGACTATGGTCATGACCGGTTCTGAAAACATCCGTGAATGTGCACTCTTCCCAAGAGACAGACACAGATTAACCCCTTAATATTATTTTTTAGATTTAAATGGATGAATATGACATAGCTGTTATTGGTGGAGGCCCTGCGGGAATCATGGCTGCAATTGCTGCAAGCCAGAATTCCTCAAGAGTAATATTGCTTGAGAAAAACTCACAGTTGGGAAAAAAACTCCTCTTGACCGGAGGTGGAAGATGCAATATCACCAACCTTAAGCCAATAAAAAAGCTATTGAACATTTATCCTCAAAAAAACTTTTTAAAACACTCTTTTTTTACATTTACAAATGAAATGCTACTCTCATTTTTTCAGGATAAGGGATTGGATTTCATTGAGGAAGATGACAACAGAATATTTCCGGAAACTGAAAAGTCCCGTGATGTCTTAAAGATTTTAACCGATTATCTGGATGATGTTGTTATAAGTTATAACTGTGAAGTCAAAACTATAACGGAAGGCTTCATCATCAATGATAGCATCAAGGCAGATAAGGTTATCATCGCAACCGGCGGCATGACATATCCTCAGACAGGCTGCAACATAAAAAACTATTCCCTTGCCTCACAGCCCCTGACCGATATTAAATACGGCCTTTCACCGTTAATCACTAAAAAGGATCTATCTGATATTGCAGGAATAACATTGTATGATGTTGTTGTAAGCTATAGGAAAAATAAGGTCAAAGGAAATGTCCTGTTTTCACATGTTGGGCTTACCGGTCCTGGAATCATCAATCTGAGCAATCTGATTTCCGAAAGCATAAATTATAACTTATTGGAGAACGGGCCTGATTTGGATATTGAAATAGCCATTGATTTATGCCCAAATTTTACTCGTGAAGAGTTAAATGAGAAATTCACAAATGATTTTCAGATTAAGGGAAAAACAATGCTTAAAAATTATCTGAAGCTATTTTTGACAAACAGTTTCATCGATTTCTTTTTGAGTGAATCCAATGTCGAAGGCGAGACTCAACTGTCCAGAATAAATAAAAAAGACAAAAATAGACTTATTGAAAACTTAAAGAGATTTGTCTTTGAGATTACAGGATTTAATCAAGATCTTGCAAAGATAACAATCGGCGGTGTTGATTTGGCAAATGTTAATCCGAAAACCATGGAATCAACATTAACACCTAACTTGTATTTTGCGGGGGAAGTTCTAGACCTGCATGGACCAACTGGCGGTTATAATCTAAAGATTGCCTTTTCAACAGGTTATCTCGCAGGCAAGTCAGCCAGTGAAAAATAGTATTTTTTTTCAATAAACAAAATATTTAACATATATTTAATTCAAAAGTTATCTTATGACAGACAAAATGTTCATGGGTGCATCAACTAAGCAAGGTTTGGATATTGCAAATAAAAGCAGAGAAATTATCCGTGGCCTTATTGGAGATGATGTCAAAGATTTAAATCCTCTTGAAAGAGACATTGTTGAAAGAATTGTTCACTCCACAGCTGATCCTGAATATGCAAAACTGGTTAAAATCAGCCCGGATTTTGTAGATGCAGCTATGGATTCCCTTAGAAATAAAGAAACCATTTTAACCGATATCAATATGGTTAAGTATGGTATTACTAGATATGATGGGGAAGTTGAGTGTTATATCAGAAACGAAGAAGTAATAAAAATAGCTAAGGAAGACCAAATTACAAGGGCAGCAGCTGCAATGCGTTATGCTGCACAAAATGATTTTGAAGGTATTGTAGTTTCAGGTAATGCACCAACCGCTGTTTTTGAAGCTATGGATTTATACCAGAAAGGCGAAATGAATCTTAAAGCTATTGTAGGAGTTCCTGTTGGTTTTGTAGGTGCGGCTGATTCTAAAGAGGCTCTTCACAATTCCGATATTCCGAACATTATTGTTGAAGGTCCGAAAGGCGGAACACCGATTGCAGTAGCTTGTGTAAACTCATTAATACAACATTTGTAGTGTGATAAAATGTATTCCGAAGAATTGTTCAATGAATCAAAAAATTATTTTCCGGGTGGTGTAAACTCTCCGGTGCGTGCTTTTAAGCCTTATCCGTTCTTTGTCAAAAGTGCTGGCGGGTCCAGACTTACCGATGTGGATGGAAAAACTTACATTGACCATTGTTTAGCTTATGGTCCTTTAATATTGGGACATGCAGACCCTAAAGTCGTAAGAGAAGTTTCAAATCAATTAACTATTGGGACTGCTTACGGTACTCCAACAGAAAACGAAATAAAACTTGCAAAGGAAGTTGTCGACAGAATCCCGTCAGCTGAAATGGTGAGATTTTGTAACAGCGGAACCGAAGCTACTATGAGTGCAATCAGGCTTGCAAGAGGTTTCACAGGTAGAGATAAGATAGTCAAATTTGAAGGGGCATATCATGGAGCGCATGACTATGTACTGGTTAAGGGAGGTTCCGGCGCTGCAACATTACCTGACAGTCCGGGAATTCCATCAGACACTACCAAAAACACCTTATCAGTTCCGTTCAATGACGAGGAAGCCATGACAGCATTGATTGAAAAGGAAGGCGAAAACATTGCATGTATTATTATGGAAATAGTCATGGGCAATGTCGGCTGCATTGAACCGAAACCTGGATTTTTGGAATTCATCAGAAAAATAACAGAGGAAAACGGAATTGTACTGATATTTGATGAGGTCATCACTGGATTTAGAGCATCACGTGGTGGAGCGCAAGAGTATTATGGTGTCACTCCTGATTTGACCACTTTAGGTAAAATCGTTGGTGGAGGACTTCCTATGGGTGCATTCTGCGGTAAAAAGGAAATCATGGAATTGATTGCACCGCAAGGTCCAGTTTATCAGGCAGGTACTTTTTCAGGAAACCCTGTATCCGTACAGGCAGGAATTTCCACACTGACACAACTTGATGATGCATTCTACAAAGAGCTTGAGAGAAAAGGAAATTACCTGAGAGGCAACATCAAATCCATAATCGAAGATGAAGAGTACAATATTCAGCCTGTTGGGCTTGCATCAATGTTTCAGATTTATTTCAACCCAGCACCTGTGTACAATTATGCTGATGCTCAGAAATCTGACAAAAAACAGTTCCTGAGATACTTTAAGACATTATTAAAAGAAGGTATATTTATACCTCCGTCCCAGTTCGAGTGTAATTTCATATCAAACGCACACACCATGGAAGATTTACAGAAAACTTCCGATGCAATAGAATTAGGACTCGAAGCAGCATTCAAGAAAAGAAGAAGGTAATACAATGGAAATAGACTTTAAGGAAGTTGCATCATACATAATTATTCTTATAATTGTATTAATTGCAGCTCAACACCTGAACGTTGTTGTTTCAGGAAGTATGGAACCGGCATTTTACAGGGGAGACATAGTCCTTGTCGAAAAGGCGGATTTTTTAGGAATCCATGAATTCAACCCAAATGATGTAAAAGTGGGTGATGTAGTTGTTTATGATGCAGCATGGTATGACCAGCCGGTCATTCATAGAATTATTAATATTACAGAGATTAACGGAACTACGATGTATGTAATAAAAGGGGACAATAACAATGCTCCTGACCCTTATTATGTAAAGGCTAGCCAAATCAAAGAAAAAGTTGTAACATTTGGCGACAATCTGGTCGTTATTCCAAAAATCGGTTATCTATCCCTCTGGCTGAGAGGTTTATAATTATTATAGGTGAGTTAATGTATTTTGAAATTGAAAAACAAGCTATTGAAGCTATTAACAAGGCACTAGATCAATATGATGTAGAAGTTGACAGAAATTTCAAGCTGGAATTTCCTCCAAATCCTAATTTGGGAGATTTAGCAAGTACCATTGCATTTGCGCTAACTAAAAAATTGAGAACTTCTCCTCCTGAAGTTGCAAAGGATTTGGTTGAAAAAATTGAAGTTCCGGAAATTTTTACAAAAGTCCAGAACTTTGGACCTTACGTCAATTTCTTTATTGACTATTCAAAATTCTCAAAATTATTGCTGGAAAAAGTTGATGAAAATTACGGACAGCTTCCGGAATATGGTGAAAAGATTGTCCTTGAACATACTTCAGCAAACCCGAACGGTCCGCTCCACATAGGACACATCAGAAATTCCGTCTTTGGTGATTCACTTTCAAGACTGTTGAAACTGGCCGGAAGGGATGTCATAACCCAGTATTATGTAAACGATATGGGAAGGCAAATCGCCATCATCGTATGCGGCATAACAGAATGCAATCTTAAAATTGAAGATTATGAAGGCGAAAAACTGGACCACAAAATCGGAAAGCTGTATTTTGATGCCAACAAGGCCGTGGAAGAGGATGAAGCATTGAATGAAAAGGTCGATGAACT
>NZ_JBGULU010000132.1:0-12092 GCF_045116495.1 Methanobrevibacter sp.
CTTAAAAATGGGCAATTATTCATCAGTCAAAAACTCAATTATAAGTCATGGTGTTTTTATAATGGGAATTATGGGCAATATGTTGCCATTTTTTATTTTGAGAGATTATTTCATGGAAGCAATGCGTGTTTCAATGGGAAATGATTATGTTAATGTCATTGCCCCATTCCTTAACAATGGAGTTTTAATAATCCTATTTATCTTAACATTCATTGCAGGTGTTGCAAGCGCATATCTTGGAAAAATCGTACTCAAAAAACACTTTGAAAAAGCAGGTATAGCTTAGGTGTAATTATGGGATTAGAACTAAATTTTAACCTAGATCCAAGAACTAAAATTATTATTCTGGTTATTTTAAGTTTTATGGTTTTTAATGATGTGTCACTATACATTAGTGGAATTCTAGTTTTAATTCCATTTATCTGTTTATTATTTTCAAATCATAAAAAATCTGCATTAATATATATTGTAGTTTATGTGCTGGCAAAATATATTCAAATTTATATTCTCCCTACTGCAACAGGACTGACTGCAATAATACTGATTACATTTAGTTATACCCTCTCTAGAATGATGCCTATTCTTATGATGGGATATTATACTATAACAACCACAAAAGTTAGTGAATTCATTTCATCTATGGAAAAAAGCAATATCCCTAGAGATATCATTATTCCTGTTTCCGTTGTTTTTAGATATATCCCATCAGTTTTTGAAGAGATAAAATCAATTACTGATGCGATGAAGATGAGGGGTTTTGGATTGAATATTAAATCATTGAAAAACCCTTTAAAACTAATTGAATTTTACATGATTCCAATTTTAATTAGTGCTGTTAAAACTGCAGATGAACTGTCGGCCGCTTCCTTAACAAGAGGACTTAGTAATCCAGAACCTAGAACTCATTTGCTTGAAGTCAAATTAACCAAATTAGACTACACGCTTTTGGCAATAACATTCATCGGTTTCGGAATATATGCCTATAACTTTTTAAGAGGTGTTTTAATTGCTTAAAATGGAAAATGTTTCATTTTCATACGAAAACAATAGAAATGTTCAAAATCTAACGGACATAAATTTAAATATTAAAAAAGGAGAGGTCATTCTGCTTTGTGGTGAGTCAGGTTGTGGAAAAACAACGCTCGCACGTTTTTTGAATGGGCTTATTCCAAATTTCTTTGATGGCAAACGTGAAGGAAACGTTTATTTGGGCAGTGATTTAATCAGTGAAATGCCCATATATGAAATTTCAAAACATATTGGGTCCGTTTTTCAAAATCCAAAAACTCAATTCTTCAATGTTGATACGACAAGCGAACTGGTTTTTGGATGTGAAAATTTATCCATGAGTGTTGATGAAATTGAAAAAAGGTTAGACAGTGTAGTCAATGATTTTAATATTATTAACTTAATTGATAAAAACATTTTCAAATTATCTGGTGGTGAAAAACAAAAAATAGCTTGTGCATCAGTATCAGCAGTCGGTCCGGACGTTTTGGTTTTGGATGAACCGTCATCTAACTTGGATTCTAAATCAAGTTGGGACATGGAACATATAATTAAAAAATGGAAAATGCAAGGAAAAACTGTGATTATAGCTGAACATAAGCTATTCTTTTTGAATGAAGTTGTCGATAGGGCAATATTTGTTAAAGATGGGAGAATTACAAAAAAGTGGTCAATTGATGAGTTTAGGAATATAAATCATAGAGATTTTGGATTAAGGCAATTAAATCTAGATAATCTTGAATTAAAAAGAAAGGAATATTATTCTGATAATCAAGAATTTTTAGAACTTAAAAACTTCAAATTCAACTATGGTAAAACTCAGGTTTTAGATATTGACAACGTTAAAATTCCAAAAAATGAGATTATAGCCATCATCGGTAAGAACGGTGCTGGAAAATCAACATTTGCCAATTGCATATGCGGTCTTAAAAAATCATGTAAGGGCGAATTAATTTTTGATGGAAAAGCGTTGAAAAGAAAGGATAGGCTTAAAAAATCATATATGGTAATGCAGGATGTAAATCACCAACTGTTTACAGAAAGTGTTCTTGATGAAGTCTTATTGAGTATGGATGAAGAGGATGTGGAATTGGCTGAAGGCATTCTTGAAAATCTTAATCTGATTCATCTAAAGGACGCTCATCCGATGGCATTGTCCGGTGGTGAAAAGCAAAGAGTGGCAATTGCATCTGCTATAGCTTCCAAAAAGGAAATATTGATTTTTGATGAACCTACAAGCGGCCTTGATTTGAAAAACATGATGAAAGTGTCTGAAAACCTAAGGTATCTGCAAAGCTTGGGAATCACTTCATTTATCATAACACATGATTTTGAACTGATTTGTGAGGCATGTTCCCACATCATGCATTTCGATGATGGCAAAATCATTGACAACTATAAGATTGATGAAAATAAGCTGAAAGATTTCTTCTTAAGATGTTAAACTTAACTTTAATAAAATTTAGGTATACCTAAATATTTATAGTATAAAAACATATTATGATTATGGATGAAAATCATTTGCCAACTTTTGGTGTAGGACCATATTTAGTTTTGATAATTGGAATCTTAACAATAACTTCCTCCATTTTTTCATACTACCATATAATTCCAGTTTATAAAATAAACGAATTAAATATGGTCTTTTTAATTTTTGGGATAATATTAATAATTTCTGGAATCGCTTTTTGGATTCAAGCGGTTCTAATCTCAAAAATTGACCGGGAAGTTGAAAACAATAAATTGGTTACAACTGGAATATATGCTTATGTACGTCACCCAATATATGCCGCATTTTTCTATATTGCAATAGGATTAATATTGATTTCACAAAATATCATTTTATTTATCTTACCGGTGATTTTTTGGGCATTTTTAACAGTTGCAATGATAAAAACTGAAGAAAAATGGTTAATTGACAAATTTGGTAAGGATTATATAGATTACTCAAAAAATGTTAACAGATTCTTTCCGAAGGTGATTTGATGGGATTTTTTGACAATATGAGAAAACCAAAAGGAAAATTAGGAAATATACAATTAAAATCAATGAATAAAGAGCACACTCCTGTTTCACTATGGGGATTAAAACATCTGGACATAAAACCGGATGACATAGTCTTGGACATAGGTTGTGGCGGTGGAATAAACATAAACAGAATGGCCAAAAAAGCAAAAATGGTATACGGCGTTGATTACAGTATCGAAAGTGTGAATCTATCCCGAGAAGTAAACCGCCAAGAAATATATGACGGTAAAGTCAAGGTTCTTGAAGGCAATGTCGCAAAGTTACCTTTTGAGGATAACACTTTTGATATAGTGACAGCTTTCGAAACCGTTTATTTCTGGCCGGATATTGAAAAATGCTTCGGTGAAGTTAAACGGGTACTGAAACCTGGAGGAACCTTTTTAATTGGAATGGAGTCAAACGGATCAGATAATCTCATCATGAAATTCTGGAAACAATTTATTGACATGGAATTATACACTGATGAAGAAATCAGCTCATTTTTACGAAATAACAATTATAGTGAAATTACTGCTTACATACGAGACGGGAGAAAGAAACAAGAGATTATTAAATCCAATGGAATAAAAAATAGAGTAAACGATGATTATAGTAATGTATCATTTTCAGATAAGTTCATTGACTGGGTAACCGTCGTTGCAAGAAAGTGATAATATGAGTGATTATGAAGGCGTTGAAGATACACTGTTCATTCCTCTAACTGCCAGAGTTAACATCTCTAAAATGTTTCCGGAGTATTTTCATGACAAGAAAGCTTTGGAGATGGAGAATCTGGTTAAAGATAAGCAGATTGAGAAAAAATCTTCCCAATATACAATGATGGCATCAGTTGCCCGGTCCTATAATATGGACCAAATGACTCAGGAATACATCGACAAACATGACAAATGCAATATTGTCAATTTGGGTGCCGGGCTTGAAACATCATATTTCAGAATAGATAGAAAAAATGCCCATTATTTCGAAGTTGACCTACCTGACGTGATTGAACTTAGGAAAACTTACATAGGTGTTGGAGAAAATGAAAAGTTCATAAAAGGAGATTTATTTAAACTTGATTGGTGCAATGAATTAGACACCACTCTTCCAACATTGATGATAGTTTCAGGAGTGTTCCAATACTTCCATGAAGAAGAGATACTTGAATTTATCAGAAATGCAAAAGACATCTTTGAAAATGCCGAACTAATATTTGATGCCACCAACAAATTTGGAATCAGATATTCAAATATCTATGTTAAGAGAACCGGGAACAAATCTGCGTTGATGTATTTTTACATTGAAAATCCAAGGGAATTTTCAAAAAAAGCAAACTGTCAGTTAATTGAGTGTAGAGGATTTTATAAGGACGCACTTAAAATGTTATCCGATAAATTAAGTTTATATACAAAAATTTCAATGAAAATAGCTGATAAGAGAAATAATGCGATGATTTTGCATTTAAGATTATGAAAATATACTGATTGATTAAAATTAAGGAGGCTTTAAATTTGAGACACCGTGGAGGATCATCTTCAATCGGACTTGCGATTGGAAAATTACTTTTTTCAGAACTTTTAAACGCAAAGCACAAATCCCGATGGCGCATAGGAAATAATATTGGCCAATGCAATTTGTGCGGGAAATGTGAGCTGATTTGCAGTACGAATGCAATAACAGTAAACAGATGCAACAAAACTTGGACATTAAACAATATGAGGTGCAATCAATGCCTGAGGTGCATTATGTCATGTCCTGTTCATTGCTTGACACAGGTCAGATTATGAACGTGAATATCCAAAAAACATCATACGTCCACGTTACCAAATTCATAAAAATTAGAAAATACGAACATTTCGTATAAAACGTATGATATAGTTCGCAACATTATCAATTTTCAGTAAATCTCAACATATTTATTTTTAAATAATTATGTGGTTTAAAGAGTAAATAATGTTATGCTGTAACCAGTTCAGATTCAATAGCAGGAATACCATTTAAATTAGTTGTGATTCTATTCATTCCAAAAGTTTGTGTTTTATTATGGACCGGAACTGCTAATTTGACTTTTAAATTTATAGCTTCTTCAGTGATTATTGATTGAATAGTAATTTTAGTTAAATTATTAAAATGACTTTTATCCAGATTGAATATTTTAGATGCATTTAGAAATTCAAATGCAACAGGTTTACCTTCTTTATCAATATCTAGAATCACATCATTGTCTAATTCAAGTGAAACTTCATAATCATAATCATCAACACAATATATGAATAATGAGTCCCCTTGACGGTCATAATCATATACTACTTTGTTATTCATTTTCTCACCCTTTGATTTCTATAAGTTTCCATAACAGTTACAAATTTCACATCTTCATTATCATTTATACCTATCACTAATGATATATCTTTTGTAGGTCTCTCATTGTGTTCAAAGTATAATCTAAATTTATTGTAATCTTGTTTGATAATCCCCATTAATGGATTGTGCAGGAATGTTTCAAAGATTAAGGTAAAATCTCCGATTCTTTGAATATTCCTAACATCAAAATGTTTAGTATCAGGCATGGACGATTCATCACATGAATTAATTATTTCAATTGCCTCTTCAATAGAATAATCTCTCATTTTTAAAACCTTTATTTTATATTTTAAAAAATTTAATTCAATATTATTTTAAATTACAAATTTTATAAGCTTTTTGTTTAAAATAAATACAATATTATAAATTTAAAGTAATTTTACAAAAGTAGAGCAATTTTTATAAAAGCATAGAACACATGAAATAGTTCAGATACTTATCGATTTTTAATCACTAAAAACTCTTTAATTTATATAAAACCCAAAAATAACACGAACATTTCGTATAAAACTTATAAAAAAGTTCCGATGCTTATCAAAATCAGGCCCTAAAACTCCAATATTGAATTATTTTTTGGATGATTATAAAATTTTTTAACTTTAATTTAATGATGTATTATTTTGATAAAAAATATTTAAAAAAGAAAATGATTAGAAGTTTTATTCTATTGTGATGCATTCGTTAGGACAAATATCGACACAGGTTTCGCAGTAACTACATTCATCAGGGTCATTGATGGTTAATTTGCCATCTTCAAGAATTAAAACTTCCATAGGACAAACGTCAGTGCAGTCTCCGCAATTGTCACATTTATCAGTATCTATTGTAATGTCAGCCATTTTTTAACCTCCAATTTAGCATGCTCTATATCCACAGCATTTTTCAGGGTCATGCGGGATGTTTGGGTCATGATGGTCGGGATATGGTTTTCCGCATGTCAATGGTCCTCTTCCACGGGCAGAACCGCAGCATCCTCCCATCCTTTTGTTGTGATTCAATATTGAATCGATGTCTAAACCTTTCACTTCACCAACATATTCTATTGTTTCACTATGGCATCTTGGACATATATGGTGTTCGCCATTCAATGTTATCCAATTGAAGCCGCATTCTTTGCAAACATATTCTAGATTATCAGCCATCTTAAATCATCTCCATCTTTAAATGTTGCATAATCCTCTTCCCTGCAGTGATGAACCACATTCAGGGCATGTTTTGGTCCTGCATGGAATGCCTCTAATTTTTGGTTCTGTGTATCCGCAATTAGGGCAACTGCATGTGTCATTTGACATTCTGTTTCTATTATTAGCATTCAATTTGCGAATGTTTGTTGATTTGCAGTCTGGGCATTCCTCATATTCTTTTTCTGGATTTGACCATTGAAAACCACAATCTTCGCATAAGTATTTATTTGGATCAATCATTGTATCACCTTTTACAACAACTATTGGTCGGCCTTCAATTAGAGAAACAGCTAGTTTATGCCTTGCAGAGTTTAGAATTCTGTGGAATGTTGACTGTGAGATTCCCATGAATTCAGCAGATTCCGTTTGCTTTATATCATGATAGTCTTTGAATCTGATTGCTTCAAACTCATCTACAGACAGCTCTATCGGTTTTAGATTTTTTTTCAACTCATGCCTGTGACATGTAACTACTCTTCTCATTCTTTTAGGTCTTACCATAATGTTCTCCCCAAATGTATCTTCAGGTATTATGAATATATATTCATAACTCATATATAAATGTTACAGTCACATTAGAAATAGCCAATGTTAATATTTTAAAAAAGTTATTTTTTCATTATTTTTTTGAATTCGAACATTTCCTGACCGGCCATAGGATGATTTTCATCCCAATCCTCGTCCGGATTTTTTCCATTATAAAATTCAACTATCTGAAATCCCAATCTGTTAACATAAAAATGAATATTCCTTTTGTCAAAGTATGGTGTGCATGTTTCCCATATTTCTGTATCAGGATATAAAGCTTCAATTTCGCTCCAAATTCTTTGTCCAATACCTTTGTTTTGACTGTGAACATTAACGAACAAGAAATCCAATTGGTTGTGTTGCGTTGTTTCATTTATTTCAACAACCGCCCCACCAAGTATCTCATGATTATCCTTCAGTACATAAGCATGGCAGTTTTCTTTGTTCAAGCATTCATCAATGTCTTTTTCAGGCAATATTAATTCATCGCTTTTACCAAAAACCTCTTCATAACCCAATTGAAATGATTCCTGCATTAATCTTTTAAATTCAGCTAAATCTTTATCCTGCAATTTAATTAACGCCATAATTAAGTCTATTGTAATATCATCTAAATAATCATTTCCACTTTACAAAATATTTGAAATTGTTATTATACTTACGATTTTTCAACACTAAAAATCTTATAAAGAAAACCTCAAAAAACACGAACAATTCGTATAAAACGTATGATATAGTTCGAATACTTATCGATTTGCCCACTAAAACTCAAATATATAATTAATAGAAAGAAAAATTTAAAAAATTAGATATTGGAAGCAAAAATAACTAATTATCCAATGATTCATCAGCATATTTAAATTTACTTCTTGAAAACAACCAGACAATCAATGCCGCAACAGAAACCGCACTAGCTGCCATCATTACATATGACCATCCCCCCAATGACCATAAAAGAGATGCAAGAGCACTTCCGACAGCCCCAAATATAAAGTTATTCACAACAAAAACCGTATTCAGTCTGCTGCGCTCACCCTGAGATAAGTTAAACAATCTTGTCTGGGTCAAGACGCTTACTCCCTGAACTGCAACTGAAAGTACCGCTGCAACAATCACAATGGCAACTATTGAATCACTGAATGCAAAGCCGCACACCATACTAACAAGGCAAACCACAATGAACGCTCCGAGCGCAGGTATGCTCAAGCCTTTGTCCTGCAATTTTCCGATTCCCACACCAAATACTGCCGCTGCAAGACCTGCCAGACTTACAATCCCAATTTGGAACGTGTTATAGTTAAATGGATCTGCGGACAGAAGAAATGTTAAGGAAGTCCAGAATATGTTGAAAATCAAACCGAATATCAGTCCTGAGTGCAGTAATATGTTCGGCAAGGACCTATGATTTTTAAAGGTGGTGAAAACACTTGCCAAAAGTTTCCCATATGATTTAAATTTGTTTTTTGCAGGAATTTCCGGCAATACATAAATCATTACCAAAACCATGACCAGATTCAAAGCGGCCGCTATAACATAAACGGATCTCCATCCCCAAAATCCTGCAATGATGCCACTTGCAAACCTTGAAAAGAGGATACCGGTTGTTATTCCGGATGATACAATTCCAACGATGTGGCCACGTTCATCCTCACGGCTCAAATCCCCTGCAAGAGGCAATATGATTTGACCGGAAATTGTTACAATCCCCATACTGAAGAGTGACAGCGACAATATGATAAATGAAGGAGATATGACACAGGAGACCAAAGCCAATACGGACAGAACCATTACAATAGCTATCATACGTTTTCTTCGAACAAAATCGCCCAAAGGCAAAATAAAGAGAATTCCCATCGCATAGCCTATTTGGGTTGCAGTAACCAGAAGTCCCCCATTTGCTGCGGGAAGACCGAAACCATCCATTATCTGGACAAGCAACGGCTGGGCCCAGTACAGATTACCTATTGCAAGACCTGAACATATCGCAAACAGTATCGCCAGGAATTTAGTCATGACTATCTCATTATCATTCATATTATCGCACCAATTAAAATTTTCTAATCAAATATTTAAAAAATAGGGTATTTAAAGATAAAGTGGCATCAATGACATCTAAAAAACTTAATATTAAAACATATATAACAATAAACATGACTTTAAATCCAAAAAAACTTGCATATTACGAAAAAAAGTATGAACGAAACCCACTGGAAGACACTCTCAAATTCATGAGCAACAAATGGACACTGCATGTTTTAAGAGACCTATTTTTAGGAAAAAGCCATTTCAATGAATTTAAAGTCAACAGACCCTCACTGGACAACAAGGCACTGTCAAGATGCCTTAAGACAATGCAGGATAATGGCCTTATTTACAAGACAAATGAGGGCAATGATCCAAAAAATACCCAATATTTCCTAACCAAAAAGGGAAGGTCACTGAATAAGGTATTCTATGAACTGTTACTGTTTGCTCTTGAAACGGATGTCGACAACGAACATTATTCGGAATATGAAAAAAAAGAATTGAAAGAAATGTATAAGGAAATATTGGATTTAAAATGAAAAGAATGAATTTTTAAAAATCCATCTATTCCTGATTACTTAAAAGAACACCACCGACTCCAACATTGTCAAATTTCCTTTCGTTGAACAGCACATATATCATTTCTATCGGAAGGCCTGTGACTCTTGAAGCGGATTCGCTGAATTCTTTTGCTAAAATTTCTTTTTGCTCTTTTGTTAATTCTCCTATATCAAAACTTATAACTGGCATATTATCACCAATTGAAAATTAAATTTTTCTAAATAAAAAGTTAATGTGGCATGAAAGCCACTTAATTAATAACTATACCCTCTTGAAAAAGCCACTATAATAACGAACTATTCGTATAAAACTTATAAAAAAGTTCCTTTGACCTTTGCACTACTGAAAACACAAACCAATTATTACGTGCATAAATTTTAATGTTAAACAACATAAAATAATGTAAGGTGTTTTAATGAGCGAATATAATTTGGAAATTCTTACTTTTATTATGTTTGGAATGGTAACATTTTCAGCTGTTTTTTATAATGGTTTAAGTTTAGTCCAAAAGATGATGTTAGTTTATATGTTTCTTTTCACCCTCCATGAATGGGAAGAAACACGCTTTCCGGGAGGATTTGCAAAATTAATGTTAAAATTCTTCAAGCTCAAAGCAACACCTAATAAGATACACGCTGCACATATTCCAGTTACTATTCTATTAATCATAATCACATTTGTACCTTTTTTTACCCAATATACTCTATTGGCATTAGTTCCTGTTTATCTGGGATTATTTGAAACATTTATACATATAATAGGCATCAAACTTCATAAAATGGAAAAGCCTTACACTCCAGGTTTAATCACAGCAATGTGTCTTGGACTAACATCAATAATTTCATTGCTAAACCTTTCCAACAATAACCTCCTTCAAAGCTGGGACTATGTATGGGGAATATTAATAATGTTTTTATGTTTTGGTGCAATGCAAAGAACTGTCATTGCAATTTATGGCCTAGGATACAAAGATTTAATTGCAAATTTAAAAAATAATCAATAAAATTAATAAATAGCACTAGTATTAGTTATTGATGTAATCTTAGCATTAATTCACAAAAAATACAAAATGTTCGTATAAAACTTATAAAAAAGTTCCGATACTTATCGATTTCAAGCACTGAAACTCTGATACAGAATTTGTTTTGTAGTTATAATTAAATTTTTTGACACTGTTAAAAATTTAAAAATACTATTGTTTGATAGTGTAATATTGCTCTCACTTCATAAAATTGCTCTAACTTTGTAAAATTGCTTTAATTTCAAACAAAAACTATATTTACTTCCTAATTTAATATAATAATAATTAATTTATCCTTAATTAAGTTAAAGGAGGTAATGTTATGGATGAAAAGTATGCTATAAAATTATTTGAAGAGTATAAAATAAGAACCAAATGGGATCCTGAAATCGAAGATTACTATTATTCAGTAATAGACGTTATTGCGGTTCTTACAGAAAGTAAAAATCCTAGAAGGTATTGGTCTGACTTAAAAAGAAAACTTAAAAAAGAAGGAAGTCAGTTGTACGAAAATATCGTACAACTTAAAATGAAATCAACAGACGATAAATTTTATAAAACTGATGCTGCTAACACTAAACAATTATTAAGAATCGTACAATCAGTCCCTTCACCAAAAGCAGAACCATTCAAACAATGGTTAGCCCAAATAGGTAAAGAAAGACTTGAAGAAATAGCAGATCCCGAAATTGCCATGCAAAGGGCGATCAATACCTACCGCCAAAAAGGTTACTCCGAAGAATGGATAACCCAAAGAATGAGAACTATTGAAACCAGAAAGGAACTAACCGCCGAATGGAATAGGGTCGGGGTCAACGAAGGAATTGAATATGCAATTCTAACTGATGATATATCCAAAGCATGGTCTGGAATGTCAACAAAAGAATACAAGCAACACAAAGGACTTAAAAAAGAAGGCCTAAGAGACAACATGACAAACATGGAATTAATATTAAACATGCTGGCAGAAGCATCAACAACTGAAATCAGTAAAGTTGAAAATCCCGATGGTTTTGAGGAAAGCCGTGATGTTGCAAAACGTGGTGGGAACATTGCAGGAAATGCAAGAAAAGAACTTGAAGCAGTAACCGGCAAATCTGTAATTAGTAAGAAGAATTCTAAAAATCCTGAATTATTGGATGAATAATTAATTCATCTACTTTTTGTTTTTTGATAAATACAAGTATTTTTCATACATTTAACTATTTTTGAAAAAGAACCACAATCCACCTAAAATATAAGGATAAAAATACGAATAATTCGTATAAAACTTATAAAAAAGTTCCGATAATTACTCTTTTTCAGCACTGAAACTCTGATGAAAAATTTGTTTTGTAGTTATTGATAACCCTTTTGAAACAAATGAAGATATTAAAATTAAATCATCAAATACT
>NZ_JBGULU010000133.1:0-26217 GCF_045116495.1 Methanobrevibacter sp.
AAAAAAGATGAATAGAGAGATAGAATTACTTAAAAAAGAAAACACTCCTCAAAATGTCATCGAACATTCAAAAGCAGTTTGTTTAAAGGCTATGAAAATAGCTGCTAATTTTGAAAATGCAAATCGTGAGCTAATCTGCAAAGGGTCCCTGTTACATGATATCGGAAGGTCTAGGACTCACGGAATCACTCATGCAGTCAGAGGAGTTGAAGTTGCAAGGGAATATGGCTATGGTGAAGATGTCCTGAATATTATTGAAAGACATATCGGTGCCGGAATTACTGAAAGCGAAGCTAAAAAATTAGGTCTTCCCGAAAAATCATACGTGCCTCAAACTCTTGAAGAAAAAATTGTGGCTCATGCAGATAATTTAATCAGCGGCAGCGAAGAGGTAGATATTGATTTCGTAATAGAAAAATGGAAAAGACGAATTGATGAACCTGAAGATAACATTAAACGATTAATTGAACTTGATAATGAATTAATTAAAGCCTTTGAGGAATGAAAATGAAAGTAATATGTTCAAGTGAAGAATCTTTGTACCGTCCTGAAGCAGTGAGATGGAGACAAAGAATGGAAATGATGGAACCTCTTGGAGATACTGTTGTTCTGCTGCCGTGCAGTATGAAAAAACCATATTCAAATTCAAAATCTCATCAAAAATTCCGAAAACTGACAAGATCTTATCAGGAGCTTATTGTTACCTCTCCTTTTGGAATCTGTCCAAGAGAACTTGAAAATACATTTCCAATACAATCCTATGATGTTAGTACAACTGGTAAATGGTCAGAAGATGAAATTGAAGAAAGCGGAAAACTAATCGCAAAATATACCGAAGGAAAGACAGTTATAGCTAATCTTGCAGGAGGATATTTGCAATCTGCAGAAGCCTATCTTGATGATTTTGTCAATGTCTGTGTTGATGAGAGACCAACTGCACCTGATTCTCTTTATAATTTAAGAATGGAGCTTAAAAAACATCAAAGAGTAAACAGAAGAGAAAAAACATTGCATGAATTAAGGTCAATTGCAAAATATCAGTTTGGTGAAAATGGAGACAAATTCATTCCAGACAACGTCAAGACCAAAGGAATGTACCATAAAAGAATTTTGTCAGATGGCACTCAATTAGCACTTTTTAATAAGGATTATGGATTATTCAGATTAAATTTACCTGGTGGAGAAATTTTAAAAGATTTGGGAATCAATATTGTAAATATTGATTTTGATTTGACAACCAATACCGTTTTTGCACCAGGAATTGATAAAGCAGACCATAATATTATTCCAAACGATGAAGTGGTTGTAGTTAAAGACGATACCGTTGTTGGGGTCGGCAAAGCTATAATGACAGGTCGTGAAATGGAAGAATGTGACAATGGTATTGGTGTTAAAATTAAACATCGAGTAAAATAATTTATATACCATTAGTTTAAAATACATAAATACAATAAAAATTAGGAGACTACTTATGTCAGAAGATTTAGTGAATGATATTAAAGATGCTGTTTCTGTAATTAACGACCCACACATGGGCGTAAGTATTGTAGAAATGGGTATTGTACAAAATATTACTGTAGACGGAGATCAAGCTGAAATTATCCTTAAACCAACCAATCCAGGTTGTATGAGTATCACACGTATTGCTGCTGATGCCAAAATTAGAGCTGAAAACGTTGAAGGTATTGAAAACGCAAAAATTATCGTTGAAGGACATGCTATGGCAGACTCCATTAACGAAATGATTAATAGATAAATTTTCAAAAATCTTATTTAATTCTACAAATAACCGAAACAGTTATATATAGTAATTAATATAAGTATAAGTGTTGACAGTTAACTGTCACACATATTTCATAGGCTAGTGGCACAGCTTGGTTAGCGCGCTCGGCTGATAACCGGGAGGTCATGGGTTCGAATCCCATCTAGCCTACTTCTAACTATTTTTAAGAATTTTTCACATTACATAACAATTTTATCTAAATTTTACTAATTTTAAAAAAGAATTTGCATAATGACAAAATTAAATGACAACTATTAAATATTTCTACGAACATAATTTAACTTGAATGTACAAAAAGTTGTAATGATGATATAAATGTGGGAAAAGATCAATGAAAAATTTAAAAAATATCCTGCACGAATTAGAGTTGCAGAAAAAATGATTGAATTGGGTTTATGCATTAACGATGACGGCAAAATCTACTGTGGAAATTTAAAAATAAGTGATAAGGCTCTTGCTACTGCAGCGGAAGTTGACAGAAGAGCAATCAAATCTACAATAGACATAATTCAAGAAGATGAAGAACTATACAAACTATTCTCAAATATCATTCCAGCAGGAACCCTTCTAAAAAACATTGCGAAAAACCTGGAACTTGGAGTTATTGAAATAGAAGTGGGTTCTGAAAGTGAAGGAATACTGGCTGCAACAACAAATTTAATTACACAAAAAGGAATCGGCATAAGACAGGCTTACGCTGAAGATACAGAACTTCAAAAAACACCAATATTAACAATAATCACCGAAGAACCAGTGAAAGGCGATTTAATAAATGAATTTTTAAAAATAAAAGGAGTAACAAGAGTATCAATCTATTGATTACTTTCTTGTTCTAATTTTTGTTGCTCTAATAATTGATCTTCTTCTTCGAGAATTTCTAAAAGTTCTTCCCAAGCTTCTAAAGATTCTTTAGCAGCTTCTTCGGTTAATTTTTCAATAGCATAGCCTGCATGAATAAGAACATAATCTCCAACTTCTACATCAGGCAATAAATCTAATTTAGCTTGTTGTCTTGCTCCACCAAAGTCTGCATATAACCAATTATCTTCTCTATTAATTTCAACTACATGAGCAGGTGCTGCGATACACATAATTTCCATCTCCAAAATTTTAATATATATTATTTACTAAATTGATATTATATAAAATTATCTAAATAGGTGTTTTAATGGAAAATATTGTTATCGGTTCCGGCCCTGCTGGAAGATTAGCTTCCTTACAGCTCGGAAAACTCGAAAAAGAAGTTACTTTAATTGAAAAAAATCATATAGCAGGCACTTGTTTGAATGAGGGATGTATGGTTATTTGTGCATTGACCGACATTACAAAATTCATTGACATGAACAAAAAATTCAACAACCACGGATTTATAAAAAGCCAGCTGGACATTTCATATGAAAAAATAGTTGAAAAAATAATTGAAACTCAGGAAATGCTTCGGGAATTAAACCAGATGGAAAACGAAAGCTTTGGAAACAACATCATCTATGGTGAAGCAAGTATCGATGGTGAAACCGTTAATGTGAACGGAGAGAGCTTTGAATATGAAAATTTACTAATAGCCACCGGCGCCCGTCCGTTCATTCCCAACATTAAAGGCAGCGAATACGGTCTCACAAATAAAGACATTTTAAAGCTTGATAAAGTTCCAGAAAAACTAAATGTCATCGGCGGAGGAATCATTGCCTGTGAAATAGCTAATATCTACTCAACATTGGGCAGTGAAGTTAATGTTATTGCAAGATCAACATTTCTAAAAGAAATTGATGAAAATGCAAAAAGCTACATCTTGAAAAAGATTATTCCTGATGTAAACATTTTTGAAAACACAAGTGTCACTGAAGCATATAAAGACAAGGTTTTATGTGAAAATGGTGACGAGCTTGAAGGAATCCCATTTTTTGCAACAGGAAGAACACCTAACAGTGAAATTGCCCAAGACATTGTTGACCTAAACCCCGACAAAACCATCAAAGTTGATGAAATGATGAAAACTAGTGTGGAAAATATATATGCTGCAGGTGATGTTACCGGAGGATATCAATTGACCCCAGTAGCTAGAATGGAAGGCATCACAGCTGCAAGGAATATGGCAGGCTATGCAAATAAAGTAAGCTACAATTGCATTCCGCAAACATTAAGTTTGAACATGGAAGCAAGTTTTGTTAAAAATGAAAAATCACAATGCCCTGATGAAGACAAGACAACTATCGGAATTCCAGGTATTGCAGGACCAGGCTCATTCTGGAACATCCTATTAGGGGAAACCGGTTTTACCGAAGTGGAATTCGACAATAAAAACAATAAAATAAATAGAATTAATTCAATATCCCCATCATCAACAAGTGATGTTGCATATCTCTCATATTTGATGAGAATGGATTATGATTTGGATGATTATGAGGAATTTTTGGAAGTCCATCCTTCTACAGACTCCAATTACAAAATTATTAAAAATATGTGGTTATAAAATACCACTATTTTAACATTTTTAACATTTTATCTGCTAAAACATCACCAGCCTCAAGGCAAAGTTTACCGTATTTTGAAGCGTTTTGACTTAAAGAATCATAATTATTGAATGCATATTCGATATTTTCAACAACATCGGCAACTGAAGATTCCACAATAGCTCCTTTAAATACTCCCGCCATGTTCTGATATCTTCCCCACTTTACATGGGTCAGGGCGACGATTGGAGTATCACAGCATAATGCTTCCTGAAGTGAAACTCCGTCATCAGTCAAAACAGCCAAATCAGCAAATTTGAATAAATGATTAATCCAATCAATAAATCCAACATAGATGATGTCCAGATTATTTATTTCATCAATATACTCATCTTCTAACGGAATACCTACCAAAACCAGATTAAATTCATCAGTGCATTCTGCCACATTAGATATCGCATCAATCATACCTTTGAAAATGGATGATCCTGATGAAAATACTATTGTTTTTTTGTTTTCATCAAAATTGGAGCATTCTTTTAATTTTGAAAGACCAATTTCCGCATCACCGTCACCAGCATCTTGAGATAGCGGATAAAAAGACCTGTCAGTATTTTTCGGAAGGACATCCCATCTGAATTTATCCAATTCAGGCAAAATAAAACATTCATTGAATTTAGGGCAAACTTTAGAATCCAACGGTGTGGAAATTAATGAAAATACTTTTGTTCTAGCCAATTTAGCACCTAAAGATGCTACAATAGCTCCTCCCCCTAAAACACCAATGACAAAATCATAATTTTTACTTTTTATTAAATTTCTTGCTTTGGAAGCGGCAGTTATTAATTTCATTGCGCCTTTTGCAGCAGACGCCTTTGTAGCTGCATGACCTCCCGCCTGAGGAATTGATATTTTATGCCATGAATAGCCATGCTTTTTAAACAGTACTCCAGGAGCAGACTCATCCAGAGCAATTTCACATTCAACTCCTTTTTTTTCTAATGATTTTATTAAATTGAGAGCGACAGCTGCATCTCCACCTAATCCTCTCCCGGTTACAATAAGCAATGCCTTCATATTACCTACCTAATCTCTAATCTTGGTTTTTGTTTAGGAACATATCTTTTTGGATGAGATGCGTACGGGTTATATAATAATCTTCTAAAACCCAAACTAATTAAAATGGGATTTGTTACTATCGGTTGTTTGTCTTCTAATATCCATTTCCTAAATAAATCACCTAACCCTCCACCGGTTAGAACATCCATAAAGTAGTCACCGAATGTAGGGTCCAATAATCTTAAATTTCTTCTGAAAAATACTTTCAAGTTGTTTCTTCTAACAAATGCAATCAATGCAGTAGTTACTATGAATAATGCGATTAAGCCTGCTAATCCTCCGAATATGTAAAATGAAACACCCAAAGCAATACCGAATACATGATTTCCAACTTCACCAAGCATGATTTTTCCTGCAAAGTCAAGCGGACAATATCCAAGGCAAACTACCAGCAGCAGCAATGGAGTGTAAGTAGCTGGAAGTTCTGCAACTTCCGCAGAGCCAAAAATAAGCATAAGAACTATTGTTAGAACACACATTATGATTGTGACAATACATGTGGAACCTGGTTGCATATCAGATATGTTAAGTGGCTGAACCATTAAAGCTATGAATATTGAAGAAACACCCAATCCAAGGAATAATCCTGCAAACATAACTAAAACAATTCCAATACCTCTTGAAAGCTGCCCCCATTCAATTCCAAATGGAGATTTTTTCCTACCCATTATATCATCGATGAATGCACAAATACCAATTATTAAAATTAGGCTGTTATATCCGGGTAAAAAATAGAAAGAAAGAATGATAAACGGAATTAAACCGATACCTCTTGGAATTCCTCCTCTAACATTTGGAAAAAGATTTCCCAAATATCCTCTTTCACCCAAGAATCTGAAAATAATATTTAAAATTAAAGTTCCCACCATAGATAAAATGAAAACAAAAATTAATGCTAAAAATATCGATGAATACATATAATCACAAGTCATTTAAAAAATTTAATTAAGTATTTATAAATTATCTTATATAAAATTTAAGCTATTTCATACCTTAAAATAGCGGCCATTCCTCCTAGACTTTCCAGCTGTTTTCCACCCTCATGCTCACTACTGATTACCATTACATTACCATTCATGTTTTCAACCATGTCCATCAAATCGCCCATATTTTCATCGGCGACTTTTGTATCCAAAACTAAAAGTTCACCAACGGCACCCATATTAATTGCATTTTTGACTTCTTTTGGACCATAAGCAATTTTAGATGAATTTCTCCCAATCTGCTCCAGTAATTTATTGACAGCTCCCATTTCAATAGCTACCCGATTTTCTGAGGTCAATTTCTCAACAGTTCCCTTCTTAAGAACTTCGCTTATACCTACTCTGCCGCCTGATCCTGTTGCCTCAACGATTGATATTTTAGCTAGATCCTTATGTTTTTCCTTTAGATAATCATAAAAATCGTTTTTAACAAATCCTGGTCCTGCGATGACAATGTTTTGAATTGAATCGAATTTGACAATAGATTCTATTACTTTTTCATAAAATTGTATTATGTTCTTCTGGCGGTTTTTATCAACTATCCGTTTACCGGAAACATTTCCCTTAATCGGACCATAGTATTCTATTCCGAACTGTCTCATCAATCCGAGTGTTGCAGTATCATCCTCAAGGACAACTATGATTGCAGATAATTTTTTAGAAGCGTCAATTGCCTGATTAAGTCTTTTTATTGCCCATTTTGGCCATTTTTCCTTTTGAATTTTGAGAGGGGTGTTCAGTTTGACTTCCAATGTGTGGTGAGATCCGAGAGGAATCAGGTCTTCAGGACCTCTTGTAATTACTCCTGTTAATCTTAATTTGCCGGTAAACAAATGGAAGCTAACATTTTCAATATCCAACCCCAAATAAAATGTTTTTTTAACTCCCCTATCACTTCTAAGTTTGTCTCCAGTATTATCCTGGATACGGCGAGTTGTTTTTGAAGAGGCATTGTCTCCGACTTCGACAATATGGGACAAATGCCATAAATCATCCAAGGTTTCCGGAACTACTTCAATTATTCCTTCTTTTGTATCTTGTTTTATAATCTTCATGCTTTCAAAAAATATATTATACTTACTAATTAATGTAAGTTACCCCCTACAGCGCTATTTAAAATATTTCCATATATGAACACAACAACAATTAATAACCTTATTAATTAGAAAAACATAATTTATTTACATGAATGTTGGAATAATTGGTGGTAGTGACGGTTTAGGTAGAACCCTCACTTACTATTTTAGGGACGAATTTGAAGTATACATAACTGGAAGAAATCATAAAAAAGGCAAAGCCGTAGCAGATGGAATGAATGTGCATTATATTGAATCCAATGCAGGTTTGGCAAATATTAGTGACATATTAATCATCTCAGTTCCAATAGAACATACCTGCGATGTTATCCGTGAAGTAGCTCCTTTTATGAAAGAAGGATCAGTTATGGTTGATGTGACTTCAGTCAAGGAAGGCCCTACCGAAACCATGAAAGAAGTACTGCCCGATACAATCGAGTATATTCCAACACATCCTATTTTCGGTCCGAGAACCACACAGCTTGACAATCAGGTTATAGTATTGACTCCCGTCAGAAAAGGCAAATGGTACAGTAAAGTTTACAGATACCTTGAAAGCAAGAACATGAGAGTAATCGAAACCAGTGCAGAAAAACATGATTTCATGATGAGCATTGTGCAGGTTTTAACCCATTTTTCATTTATTTCAACAGCATCCGCAATTGAAAAGCTGAAAGTTGACATATCCGAAACCGAAGACTATGAAAGTCCAATCTATAACTTAATGATAGATATGATTGCCCGTATTGTTTCACAGAACCCTTATTTAACTTACAATATCCAATCAATGAACAACAATGGTGCAAAAATTAGAAATACTTTTGCAGATGCAGTAATCGAACTGAGAGATGCCATAAATAATGAAGACGAGGATAAGTTCATCGATATTGCGATAAATGCAACAAAACATATGGGCGATATTAAAAATGCATTGGGTAGAAGTGACAAGGCAATAGGTGCCCTAAACTACGAATACAGTATATTATTTAACTCCATCGGTAAGGAAGTGGGCCTAAAGCACATTTACTCTGGGAAAATCCATACGGGAATTCTTGAAAGTGTGGACGGCAAGACTGCTGTATTGAGAAACGGTACAAAAACCAAAAAATTGAGAATAGCCAATATCAGGATATTGCTTGACAATGAGCTTTACCAATGGAAAATCGACAATTGGACAAATACAACCCAATCCATCAGCTGCATGTTTCCCAAAAATGTCCATGTCGAGACCATACAGAAAACCGTCATGAACATAGACAATATAATTGACATTAAGCTAACTGACGCATATAACGGTCCTCAAATAGATGAGAATTCCATAAGCCTGACCTTTGAAGTTACAGCCCTTTCAAAAGAGGACATTGAAAAGGTGATAAAACTGTTTACCGGTTTTGGCGGAATCATAAGATAATTTGTTTCAAGTTATACGAACAAATATTAAACTGTCTAAAAGTAACTAAATTTTTAATTAAGTTATAGTAGCTTAATATTTACTATTTTTTATTTTTAAAAAAAAATAATTATTTAATCAAAAAAATATCTTTATTTAAATTGAAGATAACAAAATTAAGATATTTTAGCAGGAATTTTTTACACCTTAAAACCAAAACCTTTATATAGTAAAACATACACAGATATGTTTGTCAATAAAGTTACAAAAAGTAACAAAAAGATTTTGACACATTACAATTACATACATTACAGCCATAAAAGGAGATGATATCATGGCAGAAAATGAAATCACACTAAAAGTTGCAGAAGCAATTTCCCAGAAAGATGTTGGACAAGGAGTAGCAAGACTTGATCCAAACGTCATGGACGATTTAGACATTAAAGAAAGAGACTTAATCGAAATCGTTGGTGAAAGAAGAACTGCAGCAATCGCTCTTCCTTCCCAGACAGACATTGGTCTTGGAGTAATAAGAATCGACGGGTTAGTTCGTAAAAATTCAGGAGCAACAATTGGAGGGGAAGTTACCATTAAAAAAACTAAAGCAACAGAAGCTAAAAAAGTTGTTTTAGCACCAATTGAAAATAATATCCGTGTACAAGGAGATGTACGTGGTTTATTTGCCGGTAAAGTAATGGTTCAAGGTGACATTATCGGATCACAAATCAGAGCACCTAGACCAAGTATGAGCAGAGGATTCAACAGCATATTCGATGAATTGATGGACTTCACACCTGCAATGAAAGAAATCAAATTTGCAGTAGTATCCACAAATCCAAAAGACATCGTCATTGTTGGACCAAATACCGAAGTGCAACTACACGAGTCCCCAGTGGACGTTAGCAAAATAGAAGGTGTCGGAAACCTTGTTGATGTAAGCTACGAAGACATTGGAGGTTTGAAAGAAGAGGTTAAAAAAGTAAGGGAAATGATTGAAATACCTCTTAAAAGACCTGAACTCTTTGAAAAATTAGGAATCGCACCTCCAAAAGGAGTATTAATGCACGGACCTCCAGGTACCGGTAAAACATTACTGGCTAAAGCAGTAGCTAGTGAAAGTGATGCCCATTTCATTGCAATAAACGGGCCTGAAATCATGAGCAAATATGTCGGAGGATCTGAAGAAAACCTAAGGGAATACTTCGAAGAAGCTGAAGAAAACTCACCTTCAATCATATTTATAGATGAACTGGATGCAATTGCACCAAAAAGAGAAGAAACCAATGGCGAAGTTGAAAGAAGAACCGTTGCTCAACTTTTAACTTTAATGGACGGTCTTAAATCCCGTGGCCAGGTGGTAGTTATCGGTGCAACAAACAGACCAGACTCACTTGATCCTGCACTAAGAAGACCAGGAAGATTTGACAGAGAAATCGAAATCGGAGTGCCTGATACTGAAGAGAGAAAAGAAGTGCTTGAAATCCATACAAGGAACATGCCTCTTGCAGAAGATGTCGATTTGGATAAAATCGCAGGTACAACTCACGGATTTGTAGGAGCAGATTTGGAATCATTATGTAAAGAAGCAGCGATGAGAGTAGTTAGAAGAATCCTTCCGGAAATCCAAAACGACGAGGAAATTCCAAAAGAAGTGATGGAGAAAATCGTGGTAACTGGAGATGACTTCAAAAACGCTCAAAAAGAGATCCAACCTTCCGCATTAAGAGAAGTACTTGTCCAAATCCCAGACATAAAATGGGATGACATTGGTGGTCTTGAAGATGTAAAACAAGAGCTAAAAGAAGCAGTCGAATGGCCTTTAAAACATCCTGACACATTCCAACGCTTAGGAATAAGACCTCCAAAAGGAACCCTTCTCTACGGAATTCCAGGTACAGGTAAAACCTTGCTTGCAAAAGCGGTAGCCAGTGAAAGTGAAGCAAACTTCATCTCCGTAAAAGGCCCTGAGCTCTTATCCAAATGGGTCGGAGAATCTGAAAAAGGAGTTAGGGAAGTATTCAGAAAAGCTAAACAGGCTGCACCAACTGTAATCTTTTTCGATGAAATTGATGCAATAGCTGGAGCACGCAGTGGAAATGATACTGACAGTGGTGTTACAAAAAGAGTTGTAAACCAATTATTAACTGAAATGGACGGTTTGGAAGAACTTGAAGACGTTGCAATCATAGCTGCAACCAACAGACCTGACATTTTGGATGCTGGTTTAATGAGGCCTGGAAGATTCGACAGACACATCCAAGTTTCAGAACCTGACGAAGAAGCAAGACTTGCAATCTTTGAAGTACATACTAAAAACATGCCTCTTTCAAAAGACGTTGATCTTAAAAAACTTGCCAAACAAACTGATGGATATGTTGGAGCAGACATTGAATCAGTTTGCCGTGAAGCAGCAATGCTCGCATTAAGAGATGACCTCGAAGCTAGTGAAATAACTAATAAATACTTTAAAGATGCAATCGATAAAGTAAAACCTGGAAACAAACCCAAGGATGAACAATTAGTTCAGTACATGTAGGAAGAAAACCCCCATTTTCTTCCTCCATTCCTCCATTCAATATTACAAATTCTAACCATATTTAGTGGGAAAGATACAGACATCTTTCCCATGACCTCCAAAATTAACCATCATGATTCGGCAATATTCTATCTGCAGGCACCATTCCTCCCCTATGATAATACTGAGGATAATATTTTATAAATGGAAATCTTTTACCGTTGATGCCCCATTTAGGATTGAATCCGAAAACATTCTTATATTCCAATAAATCATCACGTTCTTCTTTTAATTTATAATAAACATTATATAATGCCTTTGTATCATCAATTGCTCTGTGAAAATTGACTTCATCAACTTCATAATATTTGACAGCATCAATTAATTTGTGAGGATATTCCTTACGGTCCTTTAAAACAGTTAGAGTATCTAACCAGTCCATTTTCTTAACAAGATCATCGGCCTCATCAGGAAAATGCCTTTTAAGCAAATAATAAACAAAAGATAGGTCGAATTGTGCATTATGGGCAATCATTAATGCATCCTCATCAAACATTCCTTTTAAATGTTTAGCCACATCTTTTTCAGGCAATCCTTCTCTTTCAAGTGTTTCATCATCAATTCCAGTAATTTTGGTTATTTTTGAAGGCAAAGGTTTTTCACATTTAATAAACTCATCAAATTGATCTACAATTTCACCATCAACAACAGTAATCATAGCCAATTCTATAATTTGACAATGTCTACAATTCAGACCTGATGTTTCGGTGTCAAAAAATATTTTTTTTATAAATATTCCTCCATTTAAATCAGTTCATGAGGAGAATCGCTTTTATCTCTCGGATAATCTTTTGTAGATAACGGCTTGTTAATTTTTTCAAGACGATTGTCCAGAAATCTTTTTCCATCCTCAGTTGCGCAGAATATCGGCACTTTGGTTCCATAGTAATATGGCTGGTGCTCGTCAGCATATCGACTGACCTCTTTTGAAGCACATGCGGTTACAATATCTCCGTATTCAAACAGCATTTCTGCTTCTTCAGCATTAACACCGGTAGTATGAGCTACAAAAATATAAACATTAACATCATCATCCAAAGGATATTCGCGAAGCTCCTTAATCATAGGAGAAGGTATAACAGTTATAGCAATATTTTTATATCCTTTTGAGAGGGCTATTTTTAATCCTTCAAGCTGATTTAGTTCAGCTGTTTCCGGATTTAGGACAATGGAATCCTTTTCCTCCAGGTTTTTAATGACTTCAGGAATTGGTGTTGTACTAATCAGACCGGACACTCTTCCGCCTACCCCCTGAACTACACGGGGATTTGTCATTATTACAGTTCCGGCACCATCACAGGCACCGACAACACAGTCAATGCTTCCATTTTCCATATTTGTTTTTAGTATTTCTGAAATTCCGACAGTAACCAGATCATCCATTTCAATAACTCTATCCGGAGTGCACATTCCAAAGTCTTTAATTCTAAAATTAATGTTTTTACGGATGAATTCTTCGTTCAATTCATCTACTTTATGCATTGCATGAAACATCGGACAGTATTTCATATCTGATGAGCCGACTTCGGTTATTTCACCATTTTCGATTACTACTTTAACTTTTCCCAATGTTTCTATCACATGTTTGTCTTCTACCATATAACCACCGTTATACTATTGTATAATTTTTCAATATAAAAAATATATTGACAATAAAATTTAACAATTTAAAAAAATTCTATATAGTATGAACTTGATATAATTCTAATGAATAGTCAACTAGAGGGATAAATTTGACTCAGAAAAGTGAAGCTCAAAAAGGCAACATCACACCTGAAATGGAATATGTTGCAAAAGAAGAAAATATAGATGTAAATAAACTAGCTGGATTAATAGATAAAGGATTAGTTGTAATTCCTAAAAATATTAATGGACATTCCAAACCATGCGGAATTGGAGAAGGCCTTAGGACAAAAATCAATGCAAATATAGGTTCATCATCCAAAATTGACGATATTGAACTTGAAATTAATAAAGCCAAATTGGCTCAGGAATATGGTGCCGATGCGCTGATGGATCTGTCAACAGGTTCCGATTTGAAACTGTTCAGAAGGAAAATCATGGAAGCCGTCGACATCTGTATCGGGACAGTGCCGATTTATGAGGCTGGAGTCGTGACCCTGGCTAAAAACAAAGAAATCATCGACATGGACCCTGATGATATTTTTAAGGCCATTGAAAATCAGGCAAAAGAAGGAGTGGATTTCATGACCCTCCACTGCGGAATTACAAAAGACCTCGTTCAAAAGCTAAAGGATGCAAACCGTATGATGGGAATTGTGAGCCGTGGAGGAACATTCATGGCATCCTGGATAAATCACAATGAACAGGAAAATCCGTTATATGAAAATTACGATTATCTTTTAGAGCTATCATATGAATATGACATTACATTATCATTAGGAGACGGGCTAAGACCTGGCTGTCTGGCCGATGCAAGCGATATCCCTCAAATTCAAGAGCTTGTAAATCTCGGAGGCCTCGTCAAAAGAGCACAGGACGCTAATGTCCAGGTCATGGTAGAAGGTCCGGGACACATGCCATTAAACCAGATTAAAGCAAATATGGAAATTCAAAAAACCGTATGCCACGGAGCACCATTTTACGTGCTGGGACCTCTTGTAACCGACATTGCACCAGGTTACGACCACATTACCGGAGCCATTGGCGGAGCGATTGCAGCAACAGCAGGAGCAAATTTCCTATGTTATGTAACCCCTGCCGAGCATTTATCCCTGCCAAGCCTGGAAGATGTTAAGGAAGGAGTTATCGCATCAAAAATTGCTGCAGAAGCGGCCGATGTTGCAAAAGGCCTTGATTCAGCATGGTCACGTGAAAAAGCAATGGCAAAAGCCAGAAGGGAATTCGACTGGGATGCGCAATTTGATTTGGCACTTGACAAATCCAAACCAAGAAAGTACCGTGACAAATGTGAACTTGACGATAATGAAATGTGTGCAATGTGCGGAGAATACTGTGCCGTTAAAATTGCCAAAGGTGATTTCTGATGAAGTACCAGGAACTTGTGGACGTTTACTCCGCCCTTGAGGCAACCACCAAAAGACTGGAGAAAACAGAAATAATATCTGAATTTCTAAAGAAATTGGATTCCGACACTATTGAAAAAGTAGGATTGCTGATTTTAGGAGTTGTATTTCCAGCATGGAGCTCCGAAGAAATTGGTATTGGTGGAAAACTGGTTGAAAGAGCTGTTGCCGAAGCGGTTGGAACGACACAGGCCAAAGTTGAAGATGCGGTTCGTGACGAGGGAGACATCGGACTTGCATGCGTAAAATTATATGCCAATAAAACCCAAATGACATTCTTTTCACAGCCTCTGACAATTGATTTTGTCTTCAATAGCTTACGCAAATTGTCACAAATCAGCGGATCCAGATCAACAAACCGTAAAATTGCGATTATTTTAGAGTTATTATCACAGGCCAGTGCAACTGAAGCCAAATACCTGACCCGTACAATTACAGAAGAGCTGAGAATCGGTGTTGGAGACGGAGTTGTCAGGGACGCAATAGCCCAGGCATTTGACATAGACAAAACTGTTGTTGAAAGAGCACAGATGCTTACAAATGACTTTTCTGTTGTTGCAAGAACCGCCAAAGAGGAAGGTGCGGAAGGTCTTAAAAAACTTAACCTGACACCGGGAACTCCAGTTAAGCCAATGCTTGCACAGCTGGCACCTCCATTGGATGAAATCATACCTGAAATGGGTTGTGCAATCTGTGAGACAAAATACGATGGAATAAGGCTGCAGGTCCATAGAAACGGAGATGAAATTAAAATATTCACCCGCAGACTTGAAAACATAACTCATGCTCTGCCGGAAATCGTTGAACTGTTTGATGAACATCTGCCTCATGAAAACTACATTGTAGAAGGAGAAGTAATAGCTACAAGAAACGGCAAGCCACTCCCGTTCCAGAATATCCTCCACAGAGTTAGAAGAAAGCATAATGTGGAAGAGGCAATGGAAAATGTGCCATTGAAATTATTCCTCTTTGATGTACTGTACTATAAAGTTCCAATGATTGATGAACCGCTCTCCAAAAGGCGTGAAATACTTGAAAGCATTGTGGATACTTCCGTTGATGCGATGAACCTGAGCACCATGAAAGTGGGAAATGAAAACAACATTGATGAGCTTCAGGAATTATTTGAAACCTCCATCGAAGGAGGACATGAAGGAATCATGATTAAGGATTGCAAGGAACCTTACATTCCGGGCCTCAGAGGTAAAAAAATGCTTAAATATAAAGCGGAACCGGAAACCCTGGATATGGTTATCGTTGGAGGAACCTACGGCATTGGAAAAAGAGGAGATTTCGTCGGATCCTACCTGGTGGCACTTAGAGATGAAAATGATGACTTCAAGACTGTAGCATATGCCGCAACAGGTCTGGATGATGCAACTCTTGAATATCTGACCGGCAAAATGAAAGAGCTTGAAATTTCAACAAAAGGCCGTGAAATTACAGTCGAGCCGAAAATAGTCCTAGAAATTGCATTTTCAGAAATTGTAGAATCACCGGAGTATGAAACCGGATACTCATTAAGATTCCCTGTTGTTAAAAATATAAGAAAGGACAAAGGTCCGATGGATGTGGATACTGTTGAAAGGTTAATTTCCATGTACAATACAGGAAATTAATTTTCAGGCAGTGCCTTAACTTTACCGATAACAGCCTTTGTCAAAGGATATACAATTATTTCATACACTGTTTTGAACAATGCTTGCGCGACAATCATCAGAATAAGTGCTTCCGTTGGCATTGTTCCAAAAAATCCTATGAAAATGAAAATTATAGCATCCAGACCCTCACCGAACAATGTGGATATTATGCATCTGAAAAACAGTTTATCCTCATCCCATTTTTTCAAAATTACCATTGCCTTTGCATTCACAAGAGACCCCACAAGATATGCGATGAAACTGGCTATCAATAACCTTAATGTTGAGCCCAGAACTATGCTGAATGCTTCAGAGCCCTCGAAAAATACTGGTGCAGGAAGCCATATTGTTACATTATAACAGATGACGGCAAGAAGATTCATCAAAAATCCAAGCAAAATAATCCTTTTTGCTTTTTCATACCCGTATACCTCCGCCAAAATATCATTAACAATATAGATTACCGGAAATATTATTACGCCGCAAGGCAAAATAAATGAAAAGAAAACAAATGTTTTGCCAGCAATGATATTCGAAACAATCAGGGACGCCGTAAACACGCCCGCCAACAGTGCATAAAGTTCTGTTTTCGTGAAACTTTCAAACATACTCATACTATATCTTCAATCCTAAATAAATTTTACAAGTTGAAATCCTATCGCCTATTTTAAACATGAACTACAATGAAAAAGTATGGAAATTACAGACGATAAATTATTAAGAATTGCTTTAATCACTTCATTGATTGGCATAATCGGCCTGTTAATCTTTACACCTTCAATTGAAGTGAAAAAAGTTAAAATAGAAGATATTGACCGTGGGATGATTGATGAGGAGGTTTGCATTGATTGTGTTGTCAGCGACATTGCATCATCTGCATCCAAAACCAGCTATTTTTTAACCATTAATGACGGAACCGGGCAGATGTCTTTAGTAATCTTTGAAAAGCAATTGGCTGAATTACAATCGAACAGTCTGGACATCAACGATTTCAAAGACAAAAAAGTTGAAGTCACCGGCAAAATTACCGAATATAATTCAGAACTTGAAATAATTTTATCAAGCGGAGACGGCCTGAAAATTACAGGTTAACAATAGCTTTTTATTAATTGAACAACAAAAATTGATATATTAAAATGTATAGGAAACAATAACATGTCTGATAAAAAACGATTATTTGGAACTTTTGGAGTTAGGAGAACAGCCAATGATGTTTTAACTCCAGAGTTCGCATCAAGACTTGCAGCCTGTTACGGTTCACTGGTCAAAGGAACCGTGGCTGTTGGAGGAGACCCAAGAACATCTACACCAATGCTGAAAGAAGCTGTTAAAGCCGGACTTTTATCAAGCGGATGTGACGTGGTGGATTTAGGAATTTTACCTACACCAGGAGTTCAATATGCAGTTCGCAAATATTATGACGGTGGAGTGATGATTACCGCTTCACATAACCCTCCAAAATATAATGGACTTAAATTTTTGGATGAATTTGGTATCGGAATACCTGATGAAATGGATTTGGCAATTGAAAAGCTATACTTTGATGAAGAACCTGACAGAGTTCCATTTTACGAAATAGGTCAAATTTACCACAATGATAACATTATAGATGAATATGTTGACGAGGCCGTCACAAAAGTGGATGCCGAGGCTATCCGTGACGCCAAACTAAAAGTTGTTGTTGATTGCGGATCAGGTGCAGGATGCTATACCGCCCCATACCTGATTAGAAAGCTTGGATGTGAAGTGACAACTTTGAATGCTCAGGCCGACGGATTTTTCCCTGGCCGTGACCCTGAACCTATTGAAGAAAACCTTCAGGAATTAATCAGCGTCGTTAAAGAACTGGGTGCAGACATTGGACTTGCACATGACGGAGATGCCGACAGGACAATTTGTATCGATGAGAAAGGAAATTTTGTCTTAGGAGACAAGACATTCAGCCTTGTCGAAAAATACATGCTTAAGGAAAATGATGGCGGAACCATTGTAACAACAGTTGCAACTTCCCAGGCCATTTACGACATTGCAGAAGAATATAACGGTGAAGTCATAGCTACTGCAGTTGGAGATTTGCTTGTTGCACGTAAACTTAAAGATGAAGATGGTCTGTTCGGTGGAGAAGAAAACGGAGGACTTATTTTCCCTGATTTTGTTTATGGAAGAGATGCAGTGATGACCGTTGCCAAAATTCTGGAGATTGTCGCTAAAGAGAAAAAACCTTTATCCGAGCTAGTGGCAGAACTTCCTGTCTATTATGCTAAAAAGATGAAAATCGAATGTCCTGATGATGAAAAAGAATTCGTAATGTCAAGTATTGCTGATGAGATTAAAAGCACTACTGATTTCGAATTAGACTTAACAGACGGTGTTAAAATCCTTAAAGAAGATGGTTGGGTAATTATCAGACCATCCGGAACAGAACCAATTTTCAGATGCTTTGCCGAGTCCGACTCACAAGAGAAAGCAGATGAAATGACCGATTGGGGAATCAGTTTAATTAAAAAATATAAAAAATAACAACACGAAAAACCATCACCCAATTTGTTTTAATTATATCGATTCCGGATATGATTAAAACATGTTTTTTATTTCAAACATTAATAAAATCAGTGCCTACTTTTAAAATAATGAGAGTTATATAAAAAATTAATAAAATAAAATTATGACATCTACATTGAAAAATGCAAATGTTTAAAAGTTTTCCAAACATTCTTCTTTTAGGAAAAATGCGTCTTCATTGTCAGGACTTCTAAGCAATACTTTGTTAAAACTGTCAACAGCCTCTTCAAATTTGCCCAATTCCATTAAAACAACTCCTTTATTAAGTAAAAAATCAATGCTGTAAGGTTCTAATGAAATTGCCTTATTAAAGCATTCCAATGCCTCATCAAATTTGCCCAAATCAATGTAAGCATTACCCATACGATTAATTGCATTGGCATCCATATCAGAATCATCCAAACACACTTCAACAGCCTTATCGAATGATTCAATAGCTTCTTCCAGCTTACCCATATCAGTCAGTAAGTTTCCACGTGCATTCCAAACTTCGGGATTTTCCCCATCGATTACAATAAGCTTATCGTAAACCCTCAGGGCAGCATCATATCTTCCAAGCATTTCTAAAATAAATCCTCTCCAATACAGGACAATAGGACTGCTCGGACGGAAATTATAAGCTATTGTACTGGCCTTATACGCTTCTTCGATTCTGCCAGCGTTTAGAAGTGCAATAGCTTTATTATTCAAAATGTACTCATTGTCCGGTTCGGTTTCTAAAGCTTTGTCATAACAGCTTATTGCCTCATCAAAATGACCCAATCTTGACAGATTGTCCCCCTGCTTGTTGAGCAAATAAACATCATTCGGATCAAGCCTTAGTGCAGCTTCATAGCACATTGTAGATTTATCGAATTTACCGCTGTCAAAAAGAATGTCTGCTCTTTTGGTAATCATCGCCTTTTCATCTATCTTGTCGCCTTTCCAATCGTCAATGTGAAGCTTTTCAAAATAGATTATCTGAAATTCATCTGAATCGCTGATTTGACCACCATACATTTTTTTAAATTCTCTTAACATATCATAAGAGTCTTTAAAGCCCTCTTTTCTAGCCAATTCATCATTGTCCTTAATGTCTTCAAAGGATATGTTTTCAACATCGGTTACCAACGCTTCAAAGATTTTCATCTTTTCTTTTGAGACCAGATTCCAGTAACAGTAAAGCCTGTCACCGACCTTAAGCGGAGTCTTCCATGCTTTACGTATTGTTCTTGTTTTTTTACCAGTAATTACATCTATATCATTACTTGAAAATGACAAAATTGGCATTTGACTCCTCCTTAATATTTATTCAATTATCTGTTCACCGAATTCAGCTGATTTGACTTTTACCTGGCCGTTAAAGTATGGCTTGATTTCACGGGCCAATTGCGCCAGGTCATGAGGATTCGGCACTTCAACCTTTTCCAAAGCGGGATCAAGAACGTTTTTATTTCTAAATTGTTGGATTGTGTAGATATCAGCTTCAATTTCATCAACTAAATTGATTATGTCTTTTTTTGTATGCAATGTAGGAACATAAGTTGTTCTTGCTTCAAGACGAACATTATTATCTGCATTAATCAGTTCCATTGATTTTTTAACCTGAAAACCGACATTGGATCCTGTGATTTTTCTGTATTTTGAAAATGTGTTTTTAATGTCAAGTGAAACGAAATCCAGTAATTTTAAATCAAGCAGTTGCTTAATTTTATCCGGATAGATTCCGCTGGTATCAAGTTTGGTTTTAAGGCCGAGCTCTCTGACATAGCGGAATATTTCAATTAACGCATCAGTCTGCATTAACGGTTCGCCGCCTGAAATTACAACAGCATCCAGGAAATCTGCCGAAGAATCTATTTCCTGTTTAATATCTTCAAAGGACTTTTCAGTGACATCATCTAAAAGCTCAACATTATGGCAATATCTGCATGTTAGAGGACATCCTGACATGAAAAGAACCAGTGACATGTTGCCATGAAACTCAACTGAAGAAATCACAGATCCGCCAACATACATTAGTTTAAAACCTCTTTAATAATTTCAATGAATTTTTTATCTTCATCCAAAGTACAAATGCTGATTCTTATCCAATATTCATCCAGACCCTTAAAGGAGGTGCAATCCCTTACAATTATTCCTTTTTTCATAAGTTCCAAAGCCAGCTCGCTTGCTGTAAAACCTGTTTTTCTTATATCTATCAACATGAAATTGGATTTGGATGGAAATACATTCAATGAATCGATTTTTGACAGCTCATCATACAGGTATTGTCTTGACTCGATTCCTTTTTCAATTGAATCTCTGATGTATTCTGTGTCTCTGAATGTATTGAGGGCGGCTACAAAAGATAATCTTGTTAGGGAAAATACCGGTTTAATTCTGTGCATATATTCAATAATCTGTTCGCATGCAAGGCCGTAGCCGATTCTCATTCCTGCAAGACCCAATACCTTGGACATTGTACGGATGATGAAAATATTATCGTATTCATCAATCAAATCCTTATTTGTAACTTCGGAGTATTCAAAGTAAGCTTCATCAATAACAATAAGCACATCAGGATTTTTACCTGCAATATCAGCCAGAACTTCCTTCTTAATTAAAGTTCCTGTAGGATTGTTTGGAGAACACAGGAAAATCATTTTTGTTTTGTCTGTGATAGCATCGAATATGGAATCCGCATCAAGTTCGTTTTTATCCAAATCCCATCTAGCATAGACCGGATGAGCCCCATATTGCTGGAGCAGGTATTCATAGTACATATAGGACGGTAGCGGAACTATGAATTCATCACCTTCATCAATGAAGGTTTTTGCAAGCACGTCAATGATTTCATCAGCACCGTCTCCACCGATGATGACCTGATTTTCATCAACATCTGCATATTTGGCTATTTCTTCCACAAGTTCATGGAGCTGGGATTCAGGGTATCTGTTTATTGACTTGATTTCCGCCTTGATAGCTTCCATTGCCTTTGGAGACGGACCCCACGGATTTTCATTGGACCCCAGTTTAATGATTTCATCCTTATTCAATCCGAACTGCTCAGCAATCTCTCCCTGAGATTTGCCCGGAACGTATGAATCCATTTCATCTACTATTTTTCTTGCCTTCATTACTAATCGTCCTTGTATTGTTTAGAAAGTTTGACATAATTGTCCGCATTCACTTGGATATGTCTGATTTGCTCTTCTGAAAGTTCCTTCACTGCACGTCCAGGGACGCCTAAAATCAAACTGCCTTCTGGAAATTCCTTGCCTTCACTTACAACAGCTCCCGCACCCACAATTGAATTTTTAGATATGTGTGCTCCGTTTAGAACTGTTGCGTTCATTCCAATCAGCACATTATCGTCAAGCCTGCAGCCGTGAACGACAGCACCATGACCGACAGAAACATTTTCTCCAATTTCCACCGGAAAACCCTTGGTGCAGTGAATAACACAGTTGTCCTGAACGTTTGAATTGTTTCCAATAGTGATGGAGTCTGTATCTCCCCTTACAACAGCACCGTGCCATATGGATACATCCTCTCCGAGTTCAACATTTCCAATTACCTGTGCGCCTGGGCATATTACAATAGAGTCTTTTTTATTTTCCATAATATCGCCGAATTATTCTTTCTTTTTATTTTTGTCTTGAATAATATGATTTTGTTTTACCAATACACGTGTATCGGAGGGTACATCATCATACAACAAAACCCCTGAACCTATAGTGGAATTGTGACCCACCTTAACACCTGGTGAGAAGCTTGAGTTGATTCCGGTTTTAACTGAATCTCCAATGATTGAACCGAGCTTACGTCTTCCACTATCTATCATCATATCTTTGATTTTTGTTTTTACAGGTTTATTGTCAAAACGCAGGTTTGCAATGTTTGTTCCTGCCGCAATATTACAGTTGGATCCGATTACGGAATCTCCAACATAACTTAAGTGACTGACATTGGTGTTTTCCATTACAATGGAATTCTTGATTTCAACGGCATTTCCAACATGCACATGGTCACCAAAATAGGAATTGCCTCTGATATAAGAGTTAGGACCTATATCACAATGTTTTCCGATGTATACGTTTCCTTCAATGTATACTCCGGACCTTATGACACTTTCCTCATCCAAAAATATTTCACCGTGAATATGAACTCCATCTTCGATGGTTCCCTTGATTTCTGTTTTTAAATTGCTTATGAGCTCTTCATTAACTTCAATGAGCTCCCATGGACGACCGACATCAATCCAATCCTTATTTGTTTTATGTCCAATTACTTTTTTACCATCGGCAATCTGCAAACTTACAGAATCGGTGATTTCGTATTCACCACGCTCTGAAATTTCAGTTTTTTTAATTTTTTCAAAAATGTCCTTGTTGAATATGTAAATACCTGCATTGACAAGGTTACTTGGCGCTTCCTCTTTTTTAGGTTTTTCCACAATACTTTTAATGTCACAGCCTTCGATTTCAACAACACCAAAAGCTGAAGGATCCTCCACTTCAGTCAAAACCATCAATGTGTCAGGTTTAATCTCATCGTATTTTTTGATTATTTCATTGATTATTTCATTATCAAGAATAATGTCCCCATTCAGGACAATCAAACTGTCATCAATAAACTTTTCACCGTAAGAAATAGCATTCGCAGTTCCGAGGAAATCTTCCTGAGTTTCGTAGGTGATATTAACACCGAACTCACTACCGTCACCAAAGTATGTTCTGACCATTTCTTCTTTATAACGGACAATCAACAGAATGTCCTTAACACCATTATCCCTTAATGATTCTATGTTATATTGGATAATTGGCTTTCCAGCTACTGGCAACATGGTCTTAGGCTTTGTAAGTGTTAACGGCCTCATTCTAGACCCTTCACCAGCACTTAATATAATTGCTTTCATTTTTTATCCCCATAAAAATTATCTAATAATATTATATGTTTTACTCTCATCTTATAAATTAATTTTTCTAAAAACAAATGACTAATTTTAAATAATAGTTAGAATATAGTAGAACTATATTAGCTATGCTAATAGCCAAAAACACAAAGGAGATTAATAAAATGACAGTATATGTTTGTTTACACTGTGAATATAGATTCGATACAGAAAAAGGTGACCCTGCTTACGACATTCCTGCTGGAGCAACTCCTGCAGACATGCCAGAAGGTTGGGCTTGTCCAGAATGCGCAGCATTAGGTATTGAGGCATTCATTGCAGAAGAAGAATAATTCTTCTTCTCAAAACCTTTTTTATTTTTCTCTTTTTTTACCAAAAACCGTCTATTCATGTTAAAAATACACAATATTTTTTTTAAAAAAAAGTTAATTTTGAAGATGAAAATCCATCTTCTATAAATTTTCGTTGATTACTTTTACGCAGGTTTCTTTAATTTCTTCTGCTCTTTGGGCATCCCTTGACTCTAAAGTTATCCTGACATAGTCCTCAGTTCCTGACGGTCTGACAAGCACCCAGCTGTCATCGGTAAAGGTTAATCTTACACCATCAATGGAATTTATTTCTGAAATATCATCGAATTCTGACTTTAACAATTCTTCCATATTTTCCATGACCCTGATTTTTGCCTCTTTGGAACAGGTTATTTTTTCACGGATGTTAGGATATGACGGAATCTCATCCAAAAGATCGGACAATTTTCCTTTTTTGGATACCAGTTCAGCCATTCTCAAACCTGACAATATTCCATCAGGACACATACAGAAGTCAGGATGCAGCCATGTTCCGGAAGGTTCGCCTCCAAATGCGGCGTTTTTCTCAATGATGACTTCAGCCACATTGACATCTCCAACAGGAGTTCTGAAGACTTTGCCTTTTACGGATTCATCCATACACAATCCCGCATCCACGGTTGTTACAACATCTCCGTCAAATTCTTTAGATATCAGTGCCAAAAGTGAGTCAAACGGTGAAATATTACCGTTCTCGTCCACTGTAATCATCCTATCGGCGTCACCATCGTGAGCTATTCCGAGGTCTGCGCCAATAGCTACAACAGTTTTCATTAAGTTTTGAAGGTTTTCAGCATTAGGCTCAGGGTTTCTTCCAGGGAAAAATCCGTCAGGTTGGGAGTTCAAGGTTGTGACTTCGCATCCTGCCTTTCTGAATACTAAAGGTGATATTTCGCTTCCGGCACCGGATGCACAGTCTATAACAACTTTCAGGCCTTCTTTAATATCGACCATGTTGACTAAATCATCAACATATTGCCCCTTGATTTGTTCATTGACGCTTAATTTTCCAATTTTATCCCATGAAACTGAAATATATGATTTTTCAGCATAAATTTCTTCGATTTTAGCCTCTTGCTCGGAGGTGTATGCCATTCCGTTTTTATTCCATAGCTTAATTCCGTTATATGGGGACGGATTGTGTGAAGCGGTAAGCATGATTCCTGCATCGGCATCAAGTTTTTCGGTAGCGTATCCGACCAGAGGTGTTGGAACCATTCCTATTTTAATTACATCGACTCCGCTTTCCAAAAGTCCTGCACATATTGCCTGGTCAAGCATCTTATTTGTGGTTCTGGTATCATAACCTATAACTACACTACCCTCATTGCCCAAATAGTAAGCTAGTGATTTTCCAACGTTTAATGCGAGTTCACATGTTACCTCAGAACCTATCAATCCTCTGATTCCGGAGGTTCCGAACAGTTTTTTAGCTGCCATACTACCACCGTTATGCTCCGAATTTATGGGCATAGTTCATTAAATCCATCATTATGTTCATTACATCTGATCCTCTGATTCTGTTAAGTCCTCCTTTTGCACATGCTCTTTCGGAGAATTCTTTAACGTCATCCACTCTTACTTCAGGACCTCTGATTAAAACTGGCACTGGATCGCCTGAGTGATTTTTAACTGAAATTGGTGTTGAATGGTCAGCTGTCAAGTAAATATAAACATCTTCAAGCTTTATGAGTTCACTCATTATCACTGCATCCACTTTTTCAATGAATTCCTTTTTCTCCATTGTCTGGCCGTCGTGGCCGGCCTCATCCGCTCCGTCAATGTTTATTAAGAAAAAGTCGTGGTCTGAGTTTTTAACCTGGTCTATGATAGTATCCCTGATATTGTCCAGGTTGGTGTCAATTCCACCGGTTACATCTTCCATTTCAATAATGTCCATGCCTGCAAATCTTCCGATTCCCATAATCAATCCTGTTTCTGCAATACAGGCGGAGTTAACTTCATATTTGTCATTCAATGATTCGACAACAGGAACTTCCCCCGCACCACGTGGAATAACAATGTTTGCAGGAGGTTCGCCTTCTTCCATCCTTTTTACATTAACAGGATGGTCTTTGGTCATTTCATATGTTTTAACAACTAATTTGTTTAAGATGTCTGCGGTTTTTGCCGCTTCCGGTGTATCATCCAAAGCTTTTACTTCTTTTGGTTTGTTACCTTCAACTTTAGGGTCTGCATCACTAACTTCACCTGAAAGACCTTCTCCTCTAAGGACTAAAACTGCTCTGTGTCCGGTGGACTCCTTAAAAATAATTTTGATGTCAGGATAATCTTCCAAAACCATTGTGTTTAACACGTCGACAATTTCCTTGGTTCCTTCCTTGATTCTTCCTGCACGTCTGTCT
>NZ_JBGULU010000134.1:0-33124 GCF_045116495.1 Methanobrevibacter sp.
ATAACCAAGTGCAAATTCACTAAAAATGTTGCACTGGGGCGTGGAGGAGGAGCAGTTTATGCATATTCTCATATAAACATTAATTCATGCACATTCACTTCAAATAATGCTAATGAAGTTGGAGGCGCAGTATATGGGGCTAAAGACATCAAAATTAAAGACTCCAAATTCACCAGTAATAAAGTATACAAGTACGGTGGGGCAGTTTACTTCAAATGTCATGAAATAACAGGCAGTTATGATGCAAATGGAAACTGGAAAAGTGATGTTGTATTTTATACCTGCTCAATTAAAAATTCTGTCTTCACAAAGAATTATGCAAAAGAACGTGGAGGAGCAATATACGGATTTAAATATTCTGAAATGCCTAAAAAACCAGGTGCTCAAGCTGAAAAATGTACTTTTAAGGATAATTTAGCTAAGGATACAGGTAATGAGTTATATGGTGGATCTTTAAAAAATTGTATTTATAAAAATACACTTACTTTAAAAACTGTCAAAGTAAAAAAATCAGCAAATAAGCTTGTCTTAACAGCAACACTTAAACAGGGCTCTAAAGTCTATAAAAATAAAAAAATCACTTTCACATTTAATGGTGTTACTTACACTGCAAAAACCAATTCCAAAGGTGTTGCAAAGGTAACAGTTCCATCAAAAGTATTGAAAAAGCTTAAAGTTGGTAAAAAAGTTAAATATCAAGCAACTTACAGTAAATACATTGACAGAAAAAATTCAGAAGTTTTAAAGTAGATTATTCAAATCTACTTGTTTCATTTCAAAGAATTATTATAGTATAAAATTTATAAAAATATGTGGTGAAAAAATGTTAGAACAATATTTGCCTTTTATGGGTTTAATTGTATTTGGAAATATAGAAAACTTAATTTTGTCTTCACAGGGTGTTGTTGCAGGTGTGGACCCTAAAGTATTAGGTGGTTTGAGTATAATTGTAGTAGTAATCTGGTTGATACTGGGTACAGTTCTTACAGATGTTGCTATACAATATGCAAATGCCATTAACTTTATAGGTGGTCTTGCAATATTTATATTAGGTGTTCAGGCAGTATATGGTGCAGTTAAAAATATCAGATCAAAAGGAAGTGCATAATCATGGTAAATTTAAAAGATTATGCTCAGTTTTCAGGTTTGCTTATTTTTGGAAACATAGAAAACCTAATTCTAGCATCACAAGGTGCCGTAGCTCATGTAAATCCAATCATATTAGGTATTTTAAGTATAATTTTAGTCATAATATGGTTATTACTAGGAACATATGGAACAAAAGTAGCTATTAAATATGCTGATTACATTGAAATAATCGGTGGTTTGGCTATTATCATTTTAGGTTTACAATCCATGCTTGAAGCAGTTGGGATTTTATAATCCCATTCTTTAATTTTTTTTAATTTATTTCAAAAATAATTTTTTTTTAATAATTCATTTTAGAGCTCAAAAAACTCATCACAGTACTCACAATAATAATTGTATTTGCTAGTACAACAGTTTCCAAGTATTATTTCTCCATTCAATGATTCAACGGCCAGTTCGTCTGTTGTATCATGAAATACTTTTTTTAATTCCCGCTCACATTTTGGACAAGTTTTCATATGATTTAGTTTTATAAACTATGAGTTTTAAATATTAGTGTAGGTGTAAAATATGCTTATTAATGTAGGTGCTGAATTTAGTACACATTTAGAATCTAGTGAAGATGCAGTAGAATTAATCGATATTTTAAATAAGATTCCTGAGGATAATTTTATTGTTGACTTCAAGGATGTCATGTTTGTAACAATGAATTATGCTCAAGCTTATTACACTGCCAAATTGGATTCTTCAAAAAACATTTCTGAAATAAATTTGTCTGATGAAATCAGTGTTGTTATGGGTGCGGCTGATGAAGCGTGCAATCCATAATTTTATATTTTTTCTAAATATTTCTATAAATAGTAATACTTCCAATATATATTAATATGGAATTGGCTAAAAAACCAGTGGAGTTAATTGAATTATTTTACGATTTGCTTTTTGTATATGCAATATCTCAATTAACTGGCCTTATTAATGAGCCAATTGGTGGTATCATACCTCCATATGACTTTTTTTCTTATTTTGTCACATGCTTTGTAATTTTGCAGGCATGGCTTTACTTTACAAACTATGTTAATCGTTATGGGAAATGGAAATGGTATGATTATGTTCTTGTTTGCATTAACATGATTGCCGTAATTTTCATGTCCAATACTATTTTGGGCGATTGGGCAGTAATGTATTTCGCATATGACGTGGCAATGCTAATAATTCTTTTAACCGTTGAATTACTGTATATCATTCAGGCAAAAAAAGAACAGACACTGAAAGGTGCTGCTGGAAATTCAATAACAATCCTTTCAATTGTTTGCTTAATATATCTAATTGCCATTTCATGTTCATTTTTCGGATTTCAGCAATATGTGCTTGCAATCAATGTTGTGGCCATATTGACAGGTGCATTCTTGCCATTTTTCATTAAAGGAAACTTTGATGAGAGCATTATCAATTTTCCCCATTTGGTAGAACGATTTGAGCTTTTAACAATAATTACATTTGGCGAAGCTATTGTAGGTTTGGCTCATTTTTTTGATGCATTGAATTTTAGTTTTGTTCCAATTTTGGTTTTTCTCATTGTAATTTCAATGTTCGGTTCATACGTAATTCAAATTCATTATTTAATGCAGCATAATCGTGTTGAAAGGTCATTGAGATTAATGTTTAGCCATTATTTCATTGTAATAAGCATTAATCTTGTCACAGTCGCACTTGAGTTAATTCACTCTGGTGGGGTTAACCCTCTTTTTGCTAGTGGGCTGATGATAATTTCATTAATTATTTTCTACATTTCAATAATTGCAAATAGACATTATTATAGGCAAAGTATTAAATTAACTAAAAAAGATATATTATTAATGATAATGGCCACAATTTTGGGAATGGCTATTATTTTGATATTTATTTCAAATTTATATGCTTTCTTAATTGGAAGCTTATGTATAACATTCGGCAATTTCCTAGTATTGCTGATGAAATATAAAGGGTGTTTAAGTGAGTGAACAAAAATTAGAAGTATTTAATGTTTTGAATTTTTTAAACAGGGGTTATGAAGTAGAAGATATTTTAAAAGAAGGTCAATTCGGGACTTTCCCATCTGCTCAGGATTGTATTGATTATCTGGTTAAGGAAGGATATCTTACATGTGAAGGTGGCGCAATCACTGCTGAAGAAATTTCTAAAAAATATACTGTGGCTGATTTAAAAGGGTTATTGAAAGAAAATGGGCTTAAAGTCTCTGGTAAAAAACAGGAACTTGTGGACAGAATTTTGCCTGTTTTAAATGAAGGTGCAAGTGCTGGAAATTATGAATTAACTGACAAGGCACAAGAATTCATTAAAGAAAATGATTGGATTGACTTGTACATGTTTGCACTTGCTGCATTCAGATTTGAAGATTACGAAATATATGTTGAAGGATCAAGTGCAGGTAAAATTGAAACAGCATTAAACTTCTGTGATGAAGTCCTTTCAAGAACATTAGTTAATAACCAGTTTTTAATATTTCTCGATGGATTAACCGCAAAGGCACATGTTTATGCATATGATAACGATTATGGATTATTCTTGGATTATGATTTGCAAAGATATATTTTGGGATTGAACCCGATATCCTTAGATGCTCAAAGTTATGCTATTTACAATGTAATTGACGAAGCTAATATCATTAATTTAAGAAATGTTCTTGAAAAATTAGATATGGGCAGTTTGAAGAAAAGATTTGACAGAATCTGGAATTTATGCAAAATTAAAAATACTACAGTGCCTAAAAAGACCTGCTATAAGATATTGCAAAGGGCTCTTGACGGTGCTGACATTGAAGAGCTTAACTTTGATTTGAAAGAGAAATATTTCAATAAAAAGTTCGGTATTTAAAAATGAAGTCTAAAGTTGCCGGATATGTCTTTATAATTGGCAGTTTATATTATATTATAGCCGAAGCCATCTCTGCAACTTTTTTCAATGCTTCCTTTTTTAATACTTATGTTTTCCATGCCATTTCGGAACTTGGAATTCCAAATGGAAATTCTCCATTGTTTTGGTTAATGAATTCTGCTTTTATTTTAATTGGTCTGACAGTGATATTTGGGGATTTCTACAAGTTTAAAGAGTATATTATCAAAAATAAGACTATTTTTTATATTTTGACATTAGTGACTGGTTTGGGAGTCATTATTGTTGGTTTGATTCATGGAGGAAATCCTCTGACGTCCGGCTATCATACGTTGGGTGCGGTAATGGCAATTCTTGGAGGCAATGTTCTGGTGGTTGTTATTTCAAGATCAATGGCAGAATTTGGTAATTATCAAAAGATTACATTAGCGTTGGGCATTATTGGACTTTTGGCTTTCTGGATAATGTTTTTCAATATAAGAAATTCTTACATGCCTGTATATGAGAGGCTCTCGGTGTATACTCTGATTGCCTGGTGTTTTCTCACAGGAGTTTATCTTATCAGAAATTAAAATTAGATATGATTATTCTTAATAGTTTAATATTTATTTAACTAATTTTGATAGCTATATTTAATATTTTTAATATGTATCTGATTTTCAAAGGATTTTTTTGACTACATCTACATATAATCATAAAAGTTTATATATTTTGTAGGACAATTATTTTTAAAGGTGATATTATGACAAATTTGGATAAAAATATCGAAGAAGAAATTTTAGCAATTGTCGAAAAATATCAGAAAGAAGATACAAAACTTTTAAACTACTTAATTACGGATGATGAGATTACATTTTTCTCACCATTAGCAAACGGTAAATCTATAACTGCTGAAGACTTGCAAAAAGTTGCAGATATTTTAAAAGGATCTTTCATTGGAATGGAAATCGTAAACCAAGAATACAGATTTAAATTCAAATGTGGATTATAGGGGTTTTTCTAACTCCTATTTTTTTTCTTTTTCGTTTTTTGATGATATTGAATTGTGTTTTTAACTTTCATTTTTCTAAATCATATTCAAAAAGATGAAATTTTTCCAAACCAACTGCGGGATGAAATATTTCAACAGTATCAATATATTCGAATCCAAACTTCTTGAAGACTTTTTGAGCTCCAGTATTTCCATTGATGATATCTATTCTAACTGTTTTTTTATTTTTTTGGAGGGCGCATGTTTTAATCTGGCCAAAAATTTCTTTCCCTATTCCTTTTCCTGCTAAATTGGAAGTTATTGCAAATGTGTGAATTACAACAATTTCATTTGGCTCTGCATTAACGTTCCAGTTTATATTCTCATATTCGGAGTTAAATCTATTGTTCAAAACTACAGATGCTATTATTTCACAGTTTTTTGTGCAGATATATAAATCTTCTTTTTCGATATTTGTTTTAATGTATTCGAGATTTGGATATCTTTCATTCCATTTTGGTTTAAACTCACTGCCATTTATGGATTTGATGACATTTTGATAGAATTTTAATATCTGTTCCGCTTCACTAATTTTTGCTTTTTTTAATCCATTCATATTATTTCTCGTTTTCCAAATAATTCTGTGTGAGTTTACACTCGCTCATGCATTTTGTACATCCTAATCCTGCTTTATATTGGCCGATGATATATTCTCCGCAGGCTTCAATATCAATAATGTCTTTTCTATTTAATCGGTCATTCCATTTTTGAGGATTTATAGCATCAACCGGACATGCTTCTTGGCAATTTGTACAATCGTCACACTGTGAATCAGTAATTGGCTTTCCAAATTCAAGAGGCATATCTGTTAAGATACCTCCAAGAGCAACTGCTGAACCGTATTCTGGTGTTACAAATAATGCAGAGCGTCCAATCCAGCCTAATCCTGCTTTGGTAGCTATTGTTTTGTAGGGAAGAATGCTTAGCAATTTTTCCATGTCACATTCGTTTCGTTTCATTGTCAGTGCAAATGCATCATATCCAAGACTTTTAATGTATCTTTCGCCTTTATGGGATATTTTAGTCAATTTTCCAATTTGTCTGTGAAATGATTTCCAATAGGCATCATATTCATCATCTTTAACTAACTGTATTGTTTCTTTAGGGATTTTTAAAACAAGGCTGATGCCATTTGGAAATTCAACGAATTCACTTGCAAGACCCTCGACATCTGCAAAACCAACTTTACTTGCACCTAAACTTATCAAGTATTCTTTAAGTTTATTCATCTCAGACATGGTAATTAGTTTATTTATACAAAGATATAAATAGTAGGGTAATATAATTTTGAATGTATAATAATTAATGTAGTGATTAAATGAAAGATATTGATGTTTTAATTGAAGCTTTGCCTTACATTAAAAAGTTTCATGGTAAAAAAATTTTAATTAAATATGGTGGACATGCAATGGTGGATGATGAAGCAAAATCATCTACAGCTCGCGACACTGTTCTACTCAAATATGTTGGAATGAAACCGCTCATTGTGCATGGTGGAGGTCCAGAAATTTCAAGATCAATGGATAAGCTTGGAAAAGAACCAAAATTCATTAAAGGTTTAAGGGTAACTGATGAAGAAACTATGGAAATTATTGAAATGGTTTTGGTTGGTAAAATCTCAACAGAAATTGTATCAGAACTCATTAAACATGATGGTCAAGCCATCAGCTTATCTGGAAAGGATTCAAGTTTAATATATGCTCATAAAAAACCAGCAAGTAAAATTGATGAAGAAATTGTTGATTTGGGTCTTGTTGGTGAAGTCGATTGTATAAATATTGATTTGCTTGAAATGTTCTTGGATAATGGTTACATTCCTGTAATATCTCCGGTGGGTATTGCAAAAGATGGAACTAGTTTGAATTTGAATGCAGATACTGCGGCTGGTGAGGTTGCAAGTGCAGTGGGTGCTGAAAAATTAATAATCTTAACTGATGTTCCGGGTGTTTTAAGAGATCCTAGTAATCCTGATTCACTGATTCCACATATCAGAATTGATGAAATTCCAGGTTTAATCGAAGATGGAATTATTTCAGGTGGAATGATTCCAAAAATAGAAACCTGCGTTAAGGCTATTGAAAATGGTGTTGAATCTTGTCACATCATTGACGGCCGTAAAAAACATTCATTACTATTAGAAGTCTTTACCACTGGTGGTATTGGAACTATGATTTCAAAATAATCATAGTCATTTTCTTTTTTTTTAAATATTTAATCTTTTAATTTTTAAAAATCTTTTTTTAAACCTTAAACATTTTTCTAAGCTCTCGTCTGAGTAATTTCCAGCCGTTTACTCTTGGAAGTTCATCAAGAGCAAATATTTTTTTGGGAACTTTATATCTGGATAGGTTTTCCCGTGCATACTCGATTAATCCATTATCGTCAGCATCATTTTCCCAGACAACTGCAGCGACAGGTATTTCTCCTCTGTGGCAGTCATTTATACTAAAAATAGCTATTTCTTTAACTGCAGGGTATTTTATCAGGACTTCTTCGACTTCAGTTGGATAGATTTTCCATCCGCTCATTACAATCATGTCTTTTTTTCTGTCAGTAATAAACAAACGGTTATCTTCATCGAGATATCCGATATCTCCTGTTAAAAACCATCCGTCATCTAAAAATGATGCTTTGGTTTTCTCTTCATTTCCCCAATAACCTTTTGCAATTGCAGGTCCTCTAAGTGCTATTTCGCCCTGTTTGTATTTTGGCAATGTTACTGAAGAATCAAGTTCATCGACAATTTTGACTTCTGAAAAACAAACTGGATGACCGACACTTTCAAATTTATCTGCTTCCCAGTAGTCTTCTGGTCGGATTACTGTTCCGGTTCCAATTACAATTGATTCGGATAGTCCATAAGCATTAATGATTGGAATTTGATATGTTTGGTGGAAATCTTTCCATATTTTTTTATGCAATGGTCCTCCACCTGAAATGATTTCACGAACAGTTTTTAAATGTTTTCTCCCGTCCATTGTAGTTAATGAGTGTATTACTGGAGGCATTCCGCTTAAAACGGTTACTTTTTCATTTTCACACAGCTCTAAATATTCATCTAGGTTAAACTGTTCCATCATTATATAGTATGCTGCAGCTCTTAAGGCGGAAATTGCCCAGGAAAGTCCGACATGGGCCATAGGATAAATTCCTAAAAACACGTCATCCTGTTTTAAGGTCAGTACGTCACATTCATTGTGAATTGCAGTAAAGTAGTTTCCGTGTGTAAGCATGGCTCCTTTTGGTTTGCCTGTTGTTCCGGAGGTATATTGAAGTTGACATAAGTCATCCCATTCGGTTGCTGCGGCTTCTAAGATTTCACAGTCCTTAAAGTCATCTACATTCTGTGGAATGAATGTGTCAATGTCAATGATGTTTTGTGCTTCATTATCGGTAATCATTAGTTTTGCCTGTGAGTCGCTTACAATGTATTCAAGTTCAGATGCGGTAAATACTCTGTTTGTTGGGATAGCTATTGCACCTATTCTCCAGATTGCAAAAAGTGAAAATAAATATTCTTCTGAGTTTTTTAAGTAAATCAAAACTCTGTCACCTTTATTAATCCCTAATTCTTTAAGTTCACGTCCAAGTTCGGAAACTATTGACAATATTTCACATGAATTGTATTTGTTTCCTGTTGTTGGATTGTACAATACGTCTTTATCCAGTCTTTTTGAATTTGCATCTAAAAAAGTAGTGATGTTTAACATTTAGATTAACTCCCTAACAATGGCTTTTGTAATGTCAATGGTGCTTGCATCCCCTCCAAGGTCAGGAGTTCTGATTTTGCAGTCTGCAATTACTTTTTCAACTGCATTTTTAATGTCGTTTGCAGTTTCCCATTCTCCCAGATAATCAAGCATCATTGAAGCGGACAGAATCATTGAACATGGATTTGCAATGTGCTTTCCCGCAATGTCTGGTGCTGAACCGTGTACCGGTTCGAATAATCCGTTGTGATCTCCGATATTTCCTGATGGTGCAAGTCCTAATCCTCCTACAAGTCCAGCACTTTCATCGGACAGTATGTCCCCAAATAAATTGGTTGATACGATTACATCAAAGTTTTGAGGCTGTGTAACAAGATACATGGCCATTGCATCCACATAATAATCTTCAGTTTTAATCTGAGGGTACTGTTTGGCTATGTTGTAAAAGCTTTCCTTGAAAACGCCGTCTGTCTTTTTCAGGACATTGCTCTTGTGAACGCATGTAACCTTTGACTGACCTCTCTTTATGCATAGGTTGAATGCGGCCTTTGAGATTCTCTCGGATGCTTTTTTTGTAATAATCCTTTCTGCAATCATTCTGTTTTCATCACCATATTCATGTTGTGAATATAGTCCTTCGGTGTTTTCACGAACGATTACAAAATCAATGTCGTCTCTAAGACAATTCACACCTTTATATGATTTTATCGGCCTGATATTTGCATATACATTCAATGCTTTTCTTAAATTGATGATTGGGCTAGGTTGTCCTGGAGTTGAAGTTGATGCTCCAAATAGTACTGCATCACTTTTTTCAGCAATTTTGATAGTTTCTTCGGGTAATGTCACTCCATTTTTATTATAACAGTCAAAACCAGCTTCACCGTACTTAAAACTAAATTCTATATCTATTTTATCAAGCAAATACTTGCAAGCATTCATCACTTCTTGACCTATTCCGTCTCCTGCTATAATTGCAATATCGTACATTATTTCACTTAAAACCTTTTTTTTATTATACTTATAATATTTTGATTTTATTGTATTTATGTATTTAAAAAAATTTGTTCGTATACTATCGAAATACTTTTATATTACAAAGCTATAATTATATATTAATTACATAATTTAAATTAGATTTCCTATTGAATTTTGTGAGGGATTGAAATGGAAAGAAGTATCGATGAATTAATTGAATTATTAAATGACAAAGATGACTTTGTTGTTGAAGATGTTATTGGAGAATTGGAATTAAGAAAAGATGAATCTTTAGATCCTTTAATTGAAGCATTATCAAGCAGAAAGAAAAATATTAGATTGCATGCAGCTACTTTACTTGGTGCAATCAACGATCCAAAAGCAATTCCTGCATTAATTGCAACTTTAAAAGACAACAACAAATTAGTTAGAAGAGAAGCATCTACTGCATTAAGCCGTATGGGTGAACCTGCTGTTGATCCTTTAATTGAAATCCTGAATGATGAGGATTGGAGAGTGAGGGGAGCAGCCGCATGGGCACTTGGAAACATTGGTGATGAAAGAGCTATTCCTGAACTTGAAAAATTGCTCGATGATGAAAGCGGTTTTGTAAAACAAGGTGCACAAAGTGCAATAGCTTCCATTAAGAAATAGTTTTTTATTTCTTTTTTTCTTTTTATTTTATTATTTTTATTGATTATCTTCATTTTTTGTATTGTTATTTTTCTAGATTGGGTATAGAACTAATTAGTTAAATAATTAATTAAATGTAAATTTCTTCAATTTTTTTACTTTTATTACATTATTTTATAAACATTGTTTACTTATTTTTTATTTTTAGTAATTTTTTTCAGAATTTTTGCTAGTCGGAAGATATCTTCCAACACATTTATATACTTGTTTTTTTAAACTATAATACGGAAGTTATTTTCCGACTAAAATTATTTTATGTGGAGGACTAAAATGTGCGGAATCGCAGGAATCGTTTATAAAGATAAAGAATTGCATAATATTGGCAACGATATGACCAATATGCTTCACCAATTACAGCATAGAGGGCCTGATTCAGCAGGATACTCAATTTATGGTGGAACAGGGCTTGAAGAGGATGAATACATTTTAAAAATTCAAGTAAAAGAAAGTGAAAAATTGCTTGACAAAGTTAAACACACTATTAACTTCATTACTCCAATCAAACAGGATGCCATCCTTCCTTCCGTTGGAGATTCATTCATCTACAAATGTAAAATATCTTTAGACGAATTTTCCCAGCTAAAACCGCTGATTACAAAAGTAGACACAATTGACGATGTTATTGTAATCAACGGCAGTCATGACTTTGAAATGATCAAGGATGTAGGTTCTGTACTGGAGATTGCCGATAGGTATGATGTAAGGTCTGTAAAAGGAACACATGCAATTGGCCACACTCGTTTTTCAACAGAAAGTGGTGTGGACAGATACCATGCACATCCTTTCCAAACTTACATTGTACGTGACATTTCAGTTGTGCACAATGGACAGATTACAAATTACTGGAAAATCCGTGATCCTCTTGAAAGGAAAGGACATGTATTCGAAACATTCAATGACACAGAATGTCTGGTTCACTATATTGCAGACAAACTGGATACAGGATACTCATTGGAAGAGGCACTGGAACAGTCAGTTGAAGACATGGACGGTCCATTTTCATATATTATAGGAACTCCACAAGGAATCGGAATAGCTAAAGACAAACTGGGTTTAAGGCCAGGTGTGATGGCGGAAACCGATGAGGTATTTGCAATAGCTTCAGAAGAGGTATCCCTAAGGGAAGTAGTTGACACACACCATGTAGAACAAATCTCTCCTGGTGAAGTAATGGTATATGAGATATAGGTGATTATAATGGAAGTATTTGAAATTGATGCTGATAAATTAACTCCCCGTGAGGTAAACTCACAAATAAAAACTGCAGCCGAAGAGTATGATAAAATCATTATCAGAAATCCAAATGCAAACCATTACCTTGCAGCAGGAGTAACTGAAGATGTTGAAATAGAATTTGACGGTTCTGTGGGATACTTCGGAGGATGCATGTGTGAAGGACCTAAAATTAAAATCAATGGAAATGCGGGCTGGTTTGTAGGAGACAACCTTACCGGTGGCGAAGTAATTGTTGAAGGAACAGCTGGTGATGGTGCAGGTCAGGGAATCTATGACGGTACTGTAGTTGTAAGGGAATCCGTCGGTTCAAGAACAGGTGAAATCATGAAAAACGGTACAATAATCATTGGAGGAAACTCCGGATTCATGACTGGAATTTTCATGATGGGAGGCCGAATCATTATCCTGGGAGATGTAGGTGATGATGTAGCAGAATCCATCATTCGAGGAGTTGTTTACGTTAGAGGTGAAATCAAAAGTCTGGGTTATAATGCAAAGCTAGAAGAGATGACATTTGAAGATTCACTTGAATTGGAAGAGATATTGACTAAATATGAATTTGACATTGATGATATTTCACAATTTAAAAAAATTGTTCCCGAAAGTACAAGGCCATTTTACGGTCATTAGGAGGAGAAGATATGCCATACAGAGTTGAAAGAAATCCTGATTTATGTAAAAAAAATTTTGGCCGTCCAGGATGCTGCTGGTATCTATGCGATGACCGTGATGAAAAAATCTGCGGAAAATGTTTTTCATGCTTTAACAACTGTCCGCATGGAGTTTATGAAATCATTCAGGGTGATCCATACCCACTTAACCAAGAAAAATGTGTTGGTTGCAGAATATGTCTTGAAATGTGTCCAAACAGAGCAATAGAGGTAAATGCAATTCCAGAAGACGCAAGACAGGGATGGGGATTCCCGGACATTGTTGAAATAGTCAGACAATCACAGACCGCCTCATATAAATTAAGAAGTACCGGTGCATTAAGACGTATTCCCGACTTTGACGATCTGGTTGTGATTCCGGCACAGGTATCAAGGCCTCCCATCGACAAATACAGGGAACCTTGTGGCACAGATGTGGTATTGGGGGACAGGTTTGCCGAAAATCCTCTAAAAATCGATACTCCTATCATGATTGGTGCAATGTCATTCGGTGCACTATCAAAAGAAGCTAAAATGGCACTGGCTATTGGATCATCTCTTGCAGGAACCGTAACAAACACTGGTGAGGGGGGAATGCTTCCGGAAGAAAGGGAACTTGCAGACAAATTAATTGCACAATATGCTTCCGGTCGTTTTGGAGTGTCAGCTGATTATCTCAAAAAAGGAGATGCAATTGAGATAAAAATCGGTCAGGGAGCAAAATCCGGAATGGGCGGACACCTGCTTGGTGAAAAGGTTACTGCCGAAGTGTCAAGAATTCGTAATATTCCTGAAGGATCTGATGCGCTATCCCCTGCAAGGCACATGGATATCGTAGGTCCTGAAGATTTAAGTATGAAAATATCACAATTGCGTGAAATAACAGATTGGAAAGTGCCGATTATGGTTAAATTCGCTTCAGGTAAAGTTGCGTCAGATGTTAAAATTGCTGCAAAAGGTGGAGCTGACATAATAGTAGTCGATGGTATGCAGGGAGGAACAGGTGCCGGACCTGAAGTAATTATGGAACACTCTGGAATTCCATCTGTAGCTTCAATTGTGGAAGCGGACATGGCACTTAAAGAGATTGGCCTAAGAGATCAAGTAAGTTTAGTGGCAGCTGGTGGTGTTCGTTCAGGTGCTGATTTGGCTAAGGCAATTGCTTTGGGTGCAGATGCAGTATATATTGCAACAGCTGCACTGATTTCAATTGGATGCAGAGTATGTCAAATGTGTTATACCGGAACATGCAGAAAAGGAATAGCTACACAGGATCTGTCCTTAAGGCATCGCCTTGATTATAAGGAAATGGGTAAAAATGTGGCTAACTACATTAACACAATGACTGATGAAGCATGTATGCTCGTTCAACAGGCTGGAAACACTCATATTACAAAACTCGAAAAAGAGAATTTAAGGTCACTTTCCCTGGAAGCATCAGCATTGACTGGTGTGCCTATGGCAGGTGTTGGAAAAATTTAAGGACTTATCCTTTATTTTTCCTATTTTTTATTATAATTTGGGTTCTTCACCACATGAATTACATAAATTCGATTAAAAAATTAGAATCATTTTCCGAAATCTTTTAGATAATAAACCTTCAAATCTAATTAATATAATATTTTAAATATTTTAGTAATGGAAAATATGTGATTTTATGGTTCATTTGATTGATTCCTACAAGAAAAAGTTTAGCCGTGAAAAATATGAAAAAGATATTGAGGCATTAAAAAATGAAAATGATTCAGAAAAATTAGCTGATTTTGCTTTAAATAATGATTTTTCCAATATCCGTCTTGAAGCTACTAATCGCATTAATGATGAGTCAGTTCTTGCAGAAATCGCTCAGAAAGATTCAAATAAAAAGGTTCGTATAGAGGCTATTAAAAAACTTCATAATGAGTTTGTTTTAGCAGACCTTGCTTCCAATGACTCTAACAAAGTTATTAGGCAATTCGCTTCGGAAAGATTGGCGGAATTAGGGCTGCGATAATATTTTCCATATCACTTTTAAGCCATGAAATCCAATATGTAACTATGAACATGAAAAAATTTAATAGATATGCAATATATTTGATTTCATTATTTGTTATCTCTTTAGGAGCTTCATTATCTATTAAAGCTAATTTAGGAACTTCTCCGCTGATTTGTCTTCCTTATGTGTGTAGTTTAATTACAAAATTCAGTGTTGGAGAGGTAATGTTCGTTTTCACACTTATTTTTATCCTGATTCAGGTTGTGCTTTTAAGGGGAGATTTTGAAAAAAGGCAATACCTTCAGCTCATTATAGGAACAATATTTTCGTTTTTTGTTGATTTTTCCCTGATGCTTGTTAACTTCGTGAATCCTGTCGGTTATCTAAATCAAATGGTTTTGCTTTTAGTCAGCTGTGTTGTAGTGGCTTTTGGTGTACTTTTGGAAATCCAGACAGAAATTGTTTACCTTCCGGCTGACGGTGTAATTGTGGCTATTTCAAAAGTCCTGAAAAAGGAATTTTCAAATGTAAAACCCTTTGTTGACTCATCAATGGTGATTATTGCAGCCATATTATCCTTAATCTTTTTAGGCTATCTTGCAGGGGTTCGTGAAGGTACAATTATTTCGGCCATAATCATCGGACCAATTGTAAAGGTTTTAAAGAACCATTTGGACAAATATGTCCTGAAATTAATAGAATGATTGTTGGCATATGCAACATTTAAATAATATTTTTTAGAAAATTTCTAATTAGGTGATTAGATGAAAATTTTAGTTTTAAAGGGGAGCCCTAACATTAACGGTTCATCTGCAATGCTTGCGGATAACTTCATTAAGGGAGCAACTGAGGCAGGCCATAGCATAGAAGAGATTGATGTGGCCCACAGTAATGTTTCTCCTTGTACAGGATGTGTGCATTGCGGTTATGAAGGTGAATGCATATTAAGTGATGATATGGATGAAATCAGAGAAATGGTTTTGAATTCGGACATGCTGGTGTTTGTAACACCTCTCTATTATTACGGCATGTCTGCACAGCTTAAGACCGTGATAGACAGATTTTGCTCAAGAAACTTTTCAATCCAACAAAAGCACTTCAAATCTGCACTCTTAACCGTTGCATATAACTCGGATAATTGGACATTCGACGCATTGGAATCTCATTATGATACATTAGTGAAATATCTTAATTTGGAAGACATGGGTCGAATTCTTGGCTATGGTTGCGGAACACCTTCAATGACCAAATTTTCCAAATATCCAAATGAAGCTTACGAATTTGGAAAAAAATTATAAAAAAATTAAACTTGTTGACTGCGAATAGATTATACTATTCATTCTTCTTTTTTTTATTTTCGAACTATTGCTTTATCAATCATTTCTATTAATATCTTATTGATTGGATTTTTGAATGATAATGGATGTTCTTTTGGATATTCCGTACTGAATGGAAGCACCATAAAGCTTGACATGCATCTGTCGGTTGACCGGAGTGCAAAATAAGTTTTATAATCCCCATCAATAATGTTGGTTATTATTCCCACATCTTCAGTTGGCTGATGGCCGGTTATTCCTTCTTCTGCATAGATTTTGAACTTTTTGAGATTATCTGCCGAAATTAATCCGTATTCAACTAAATATTCATATTCGTCTTCTTCTAACTCGTAATCATCGTATTCTATAATTTCATCACAGTTTTCATCTGGAAGAATTATATTTGAACTGCAATAGGCAAGGGAAATGTAAATTCCGTCATGATCCAGTGCTTTTGAAATTATGTCAAAATACAGGTTATCCAAAGGCTGTGACTTGTATCTGTCACCCAAAATCTCCGGAACAGTATGTGTATAGCCACCTTCTTCAATAACTGTACAATAGAAGTGCTTTTCACCAAGATAACCTGCAGTAGCTGCTTTTTCAATTGTTTTTTTAATGTCAATGTCTGCATTTTCTAATCTTTTAGCTATTTCAAGCACTTCATTGTCAGATATCATATTATCACGGTTCTTTTAGCTTTTCCGAATTTTCTTTTAGTATTTTGTAAATGTTTTCAGCACCGATAATTTCTTCATCAGGCACATTCCAGCTGGAGGGATATAGTATGAATGGTTTTGATTGACTTCCTCCTGCACCCCCATGGCTTCCTACAAGCTCTTCGAAGGCGCAAACTTCATCATTTTCATCATCATAAAAACTGTTTACTAGAATATCCGGTGTGTATTTAAAGGAACTGTTTCTTTTCAAATGTCTTACAATATTGTCTCCAAATCCTTCAAGAGGATTGGAACCTTCAATCTTGCCGCTGTCCAAATAATAAATTCCATCTTTTCCAATAGCTAAATCTCCATTTTCAGATGACCTAACAAGGATAAAGCCGACATATTCGTTTTTTATAATTTCAGGAATTAGTTCGGGGAATAAATTATTCAATTCTTCGTAAGTTAATCTGTGATTCCATTGTGTTAGATAAATCATTGCAAGATTTCCTGATGCCATTATGATGACTTCGGAGTCGCTTAATTCTTGCTTTTCTTCTTCTTTTGATCTGTTCTTCAAATTATCGATTTGTTGGGAAAATGGTATAAATGCTTCAGCATAGTGGTCTTCATTAGATGACATTTTAGCAAACAGGGTCATATCCTGCGGGAGCAGTGATTTGATAAATTCTTCAAAAGATTCTCCATATCTTTGTTTAAATGTTGCTCCATTTGTTTGACCGTGGTCTGATTGAATAACTAATTGATAGTCTCTTGGTGAGTATTTATTCCCGTCAATTAATCTTTTTATTTGCAAGTCCATTCCTTTGAGCGCATACCATGAGTCTTCATCTCTAACTCCGGAGTGGTGAGCTATTTCATCATATCCTAAATAAGTGGAATATGCTATGTCAATGTCTCCAACCATCATGTCTCCAATCAGTGTGGATGTGTTTATTTCTCTCATGAATACATTTGTTCCGGCTCTTGTTGGAATATAGAGAATGCCACGGCTGATTCTTGGTTGAATATTTTTAACTTTATGTTTTATTTGAGAAACGATTTCAAGAATCATTTCCCATAAAAATAATGCGAATATACGTGCAAAGTTGCTTGGATTTGAAAATACTGAAAACCAGGCTTTATTGTATAGTTTTTGCAGATTTAAGATTTTACTCATTGTAAAAATAACATTGTCGGTATCTCCTGAAAATAAATTTGACCTGCTTGCACCATTGTCTGCGAGCAATCCATTTCCATTTGAAATTCTCTCTTCTAATTGTTTAACGTTATTAGGTCCTGAGCATTGCATCATCTGATTGTCATTGTCTTTTTCAATCCATCTAAATGCAGTAATGTTTTCGTTATTTCCATGCAAAATTCCTGCTTGGCTGGCTCCGGTTTGTGAGGATAAATCGGTTTCCCATTCTCTTAAAGTGTGGGTTCCGTCTTCTATCATTGACTTTACAGTAGGCATCAGGCCTTTGTCGATAGCTTCACACAAAACATCATAAGCAAGCCCATCAATTTCAACTATTATTAGTCCAGGATAATTTTTAATTACTTCTTTCCTTTTCTTTTCCGCATCTCTCATTACTGACCTGTAATATGATCCGTCGTCTTCTATGGTGAGTGCTGCTGAAAGTATTGTTGTCACGATTGACATGGCTAGAGGTGCTAAAATTATTGCCCATCCTGTGACTTCAATCTCAAATAGAGGTCCGAAAATTTCAAGCAGCAGTCCATTTAAGAGCAGTGTGCCTATACCAAAAGTCAAAACCAAAAAGGGCATGAAGATTCTGGTTAAAATTGGCCATAAAACTGCATTAACTATGGAAATAAATATGACCAATAGGAATATGTCATCAAAATTACTTATTTCAACGCCCAAACCAAAAAAGCTGATTAGATAAATTCCTATCACATTACCGATTAATATGATTAAACTTCTTTTTAAGGTTATTCGTGGAGGTTTTTCCACAATTTTCACGTTTTCCATAAAAATATTCTCCTTATTCTAGGTATTCAAAGATTTCATCGATGCTGTTGGCAATTTTGTAAATTCCATCCGGTTTGTTTATAAATCCTTCTTCAATCATTTCCTCAATCATTTCAAACATTTTGTTGTAAAATCCGTCGATGTTAAAAATAACAATTTCCTTGTTATTTTGTTTTAGCTTTTTTAGAGTTATTATTTCAAAAAACTCATCAAAAGTACCGATTCCTCCGGGAGCGACAATGAATGCCTCAGAATTTTCAACGAATTTCTTTTTCCGCTCATCAATTGAATCCACATAAATAAATGTCTCACACTCTTTACAAAGGGGCTGAAATTTTTCAATCCAATTTGGAGCTATTCCAATTGATTTTCCTCCATTGTCATGAACTCCTTTTGCACATGCGCCCATCATTCCAACGTCTCCGCCACCAAAAACAAGGCAATGTCCTTTCAAAGATATTTCACGTCCTAATCTATAAGCTTCATCTGTGTATTTTGTATTGATTTTCTGACTTGCTGATCCATAAAAACAAATATTCATTTTAATATCCTCCTAAATGTCGGGTGTTTGCTCAGCAAGACATAAATGACAAATGGCATTCTCATTATCTTTTTGATTATCTTTAACTGGGCATAAATATTTGCCGTTTCTTTCTTCGACTTTCTGATTTCCCGGAAATTCGCTGCCTACAGGGTGAATAGGTTCTTCCAGGATAAATGTGGTATATAATGATGTGATGACATAGATTAATGGAAGTTTATCATCACTTGAGGAGGACATTCTTTCTTTTTCAAAAGTTCGCTCAAGCAGGTGAAATGATTCGTCAAATGAGTCTTTATCGATTACGGATTGTTTGTCATAATCGTCATTTCCCAGCACTTCCTTCATGCGCAGAATGAAATATTTTATATAGATTTCCAGATATTTTTCACGGTATTGGGCATGAATGAATTCTCCGTCTTTCCGTATGTATTCTGTTGCCATCATCAAATCATAAACTGAGATAATACTAGCATATTTTTTTAGAATCCCCATTATTTCATCTTTTGTGATTTCATTTTGTGGGGATAATTGTCTAAGTTCAACTAATATTCCTTCAGGATTCATATTTTTATTTTATTAATTCAAATTAATAAATACTTTTAATATGTATTAATTCCAAAAAATTATTCGGGAGAATTAAATATGGAAGAAAAATATATGGAGATTTCAAAAGAAGATATTGAAAATGTCGAAAATGCTTTGAAAGTCAATGCTGATTATAAGTTAAACAACACTAAATTTAACACTAACACCTTTGAAAAAGGCCAGGATATTGTTTTAACTCAATATGTTGCCAATGTGGAAAATGAATTGGTTTTCAAAACAAAAATGGAAAACGGCAAGTATTATATTTCACAGACATTTGATTTGTTCATAGAAAATATCATCGGCGGAAATGTATCAAGAGATGTTTTCCAATCAGTTTACCAGTACTTCCATGAAGTTATTGCCGATGAGGATAATGATTTTGCTGATGAAAAAGAGGAATTGATTAATTTCTTGGTTTTAACTGAAGAATATGAAGAAGAACAACTCCAGAGGGATTTGGACCCTTCCAAAATCCGTCAAGATTATAAAAATGACTACGACAGGATTTATAGCGATGAATCTTTAAATCGTGTTCAAAAAAGTTTGGCCTTAAAAGAGTTATTGCACATGTCAATTTGCCAGCTAGTAAATGACATTGACTTATTTTTCACCAGACCTTATGATTTGACTCCTGAAGAGAATGCAGAGAAAAACAGGCAAGAAGCAAAAGCATTGCAAAACGAAATGCAATTAACCTAAATGTTTAAGTAATATTAAAATTTAATATATTATTAACTGGATTTATTAATGATTATATGATTACTATTACCAAAAACGAAGAAGTTGTTTTAGATCAGGTTAAGATATTTAATATTGAATATCCGGAAGGTATTCCTTTAAATGTCTTAAGAAAGGAATTGGGATTTCATGAATATGACCTTGTTGAAATTCTTGAAGAATTGTCAGCTAAGGAATTAGTTATTTTTAAAGATAATAAGGTTAGTTTATCTGAACATGAAAAAGAAATCAATACGGTTAATTCTAAAAAGGATTTGAAAGAGCTTGAGTTAAATATGAAGGAAAAGGAATCATATGAATTAATTCAGAATTTGGTTAATGATAAAAATCTCGTTTCAAAATATACTTTGGAAGGTCATTTATTGTATGGGGATTTAAAACTCACTAATTTTAGAATGTACCACATTATACTGTCCCTTCAAAATAAAGGGCTTCTAAAATCAATTACTAAGAGCGACGGGGAGTATTACCTTCTTGTTGAATAATATTTTTTTTTATTAATTTAATATTATAGTAATATTTTTTTTCAATTTAATCATAATCTTTATATATATTTAAACTCAAAATATTATTTAATAATTAAATTTTTTGATGTGTTTGTCTATGATGAGAATAAGTATGTCATTGCCAAAAAAATTATTATCAGATTTTGATGAAGTGCTAAAAGAGAGAGGATACCAGTCACGTTCAAAAGGAATTCGTGATGCTCTTCAGGATTATATTGTTAGATATCAATGGATGAATTCAATGGAAGGTCAAAGAATCGGTATCATAACAATCATCTATGACCATCATTATACTGGTGTAATGGAAAATCTAGCAGAGATTCAACACAGTTTCAGAAATGAAATTAACACAAGTATGCATATCCACATGACAGATAAATATTGTATGGAAATCGTCGTTGTAAATGGGGATATTGCTGAAATCCGTGATTTGACAGAAAGAATCATGAGACTTAAAGGTGTTGAACACGTAAAACTTACAAGTACTGCAAATGGAGAAGAATTTAATGAACCGGGTCACTCACATGACCACACACACCACTCTCATTAAATTTTTTCCCATTATTTTTTTTTCATGAAATTCAAAGCCACCCCCTATCATTTTGATTTAATTAAAGATAATCAGAGATTATCGGCTTTTTTTGAAGCCATTAAAGAATATGATGGCGAAAATGAATTGGCATATGATTTGGGATGCGGCAGTGGGATTTTATCTTATTTTTTAAGCGCTTATTTCAAAGAGGTCATCTCACTTGAAATTGACAGATCAGCATTTGACTGTGCAAAAGAAAATCTGGCGGGCCTTGAAAATGTTGATGTAATAAACACTGATGTCTTAAAATATGATTTTGATAAAAAAGCGGATTTGATTGTTTGTGAAATGATGGACACAGCTTTGATTGATGAAGAACAAATTCCTGTTCTCAATCATGCAAAACATGGTCTAAGGTCTAATGGCAGGATAATACCTCAAGGCATAATCAACTCTGCCCAGCTGGTCAATCTTGAAAGAGAATACATTCATTGGGATGAAAATGCCAAATATGAGATTTACTCAGATGATGCAGTATTTTCCGAATTTAATTTTTCAGATGATATCAACCCCAACTTTAACGCAGACTTATCCTTTAAAGTTAAAAAGGACGGAACCGTAAACGGCATAAAAATAACTACATTTACAAAACTTACCGATGATATTATTTGCGGTCCGACCCCAATGCTAAACCCTCCATTATTAATTCCCTTCGATGAAAAATCGGTAAAAAGTAATCAATATATAACTGTAAATCTAAAATATATTATGGGAAATGGAATTGAAAGCATTGAACTGAATGTACTTTAAAGGAAATAATAAAATGTCTTTTGAATCTCAATTAAAAAATTTTTTAAATGATTTTGAAAAATTAATTGTATTGGGTGTCGGAAACGAGCTTAAGTGCGATGACGGTGTGGGACCCTATATAATTAAAAGATTGCAGGAACAGATTGTAGAAGATAAGGACAGATTTTTATTCATTGATGCTCAAACAGTTCCGGAAAATTTTACAGGCAAAATCAAAAAGGAAAAGCCATCTCATTTAATCATTGTTGATGCATGTTTGATGGGCGGCAAACCTGGAGATATGAAAATCGTCGATAAAAATGATTTTGCAAATATAGGCATCTCCACCCATTCCATGTCATTGTCATTCTTTGTGAAATACTTGGAACAGGATACAGATTTTGGAATAATTTTTGTTGGAATCGAACCGGAATCTATGGATTATGCAGATAAACCGACTGAAAAAGTTAAAGATGCCTCAAATGAATTTATAAACATTTTAAAAGGGAATATAATATGAAAATTTTATTTATTGGTTCAAGATTATATGATGATATTGACTGGTATGTGAGAAAAAAAGGCATTGAAAGCGTACTTACAGAATCAAATGAGCAAGCCATTAATTTGGATTTGCCTGACCAGGTATTTATAGTGCCTCGCGGAATGGACGGCCCAAAACAAGTTGCATTAATGCAAAATGTTGATGCAATCGTTCCATTGATTGGAATCGACCCTCCACTAATTGATGTTGCCCGTATGAAAGAGGAAGTTGAAGCTGAATATAACATTCCGGTTGTTGCAGCAGGCGTTAGAGCAGTTGAATTAACTTCCAATAAAATCAAAACCAAAGAGTTCTATACTGAAATTGGTGTTGCCACTCCGGATTATCAAATCTTGAACAGTCCAGAAGAGCTTGCTTTGGATCTTCCGGTTGTTTTAAAGCAGGGTGAAGGTCAAGGAGGTAAGGATATTAAAGTTGCAAAAACCTTACAAGACGTCAGGGATTACTTTGAAGAGTTTGATCAGGCATTATGTGAAAGGTTCATTGAAGGGTCAGAGATATCAATTGAAGTATTGGGGTTCAATGGTGAATATGTTGCTTTGCCTCCGATATATAAGGGAGAAACCACTTTAGAGGGAACACATCCTTTAAATAAAGTTAAAACAGGTCCCTGCATGGTTGAAGGATTGGATAATAATTTAGTTCAGCACACTGCATATCAAGTGGCTAAAAACCTTGCATCCGACGGTATTTTTGAAATGGATTTCATGTATTCCAAAAAAGATAATCAGTTATATGCTATTGAAGTTAATACAAGGCCAAACGGTACCAGATATTTAACTACAGCCACCTGTGGAGTTAATTCATTATGTGAATTGGTCAATATGGCTGTCGGTGAATTTTCACTTGCAAATATTTCAGATAAATTGGAATATAACTATTCTACTGAAATTCCAATAGGCAATTATAATGGGCCTGACGCATTGGAACCTATAAAATCCTTTGAGGTCAATGATTTTGTTGTTCATGGTCCTGAAGGTTATCAAAGGGTTACTGCTAAAGCAAATTCTAAAAAAGAGCTTGATGAATTAGTTGAAAAATTAATATAAATCTGTGTTATAAGTTATAATTATATACTATTACAAATAGATATTTTACTGATTAAAGATTTATTTGTGTGGTATTGATGAATAATACAGATATGTTAATTCTTTTTTTAGTAACATTATGTGCTACAATATTCTTTACATCATATGTTAAAAGAATATTGCTCAAAGCAAGGATTGCTGATAATCCTATAGTTAGTGAACATAGACATAAGAGCGGTACTCCAACAATGGGAGGTATTGCATTCTTATTTACATTAGCTTTGATAATTTCTATATATTATCAAAACACTCCTATTTTAATTGTTTCATATATCATGCTGGCTGGAGGTATTGTAGGGCTGGTTGATGATTTAATAGGTCTGAAAGTTAAAGAGATTCAAAAAATTGTAGTAAACACTTCAGACGAAATAATTACATTAGGAAGATTGGATGTTGAACCTAATGAGGAAGTGCGTGTTGCCACTCCAAAAGCAAAAGCAGAAGTTGATGACTTATTAAAAGAAGGTAAAGTTAAGGTAGTTGGGGAAGTTCCAATCAAAACAGAACCTGAAGAATTGGAAAAGATTGTGTGTCAAATTGTTTTAGGAGTATTTTTAGGATTAACTGGTGCTGTAACCACATTGGGCGGATTTAAATTGGGCATTCTAGCTATTCCTGTTGTTACTATTGGTGTTTTAGGATCTATTAATTCAGTTAATCTGATTGATGGTATGGATGGTCTTGCAGCAGGTATTGTTGGTATTGCATCAATTGCATGTTGTGTATATGGTTATTTATTTGGCCCTATAACAATTATTCCACCATTTTTAGTCTTGTCCGGAATATGTTTAGGATTTTTGGTATTCAACAAGTATCCCGCTTCAATTTTCATGGGGGATACCGGTTCATTTGTATTGGGAACAGGATATGCTGCAGCAGTTATGATATGTGATATTCCGTACTTCGGTGTTCTGGCATTGGGTGTTCCTATTTTTTCAGTTATTGTAAGTTTACTTCACAGAGCACACATTATTAAATTGCCCGTCGAACCACTGCACCACACATTAAATCATTATGGAATGTCTGAAGTAAAGATTATTCTTAGCTATTGGGCAATTACAGCGTTATTGTGCATTATAGGTATTTTAGCAAAAATGTATATATTTTAATTCATTTGGGGTATTATATGGAAATTCAAGATTTGGCAAAAGCTATTGATGGAAAACTGTATGGAAATGATGATTTTTTTTCTATTGATGGTTTTACAGGAAAATTCACTTTTTTAAATGATTCTCACACTGGAGATATTGTTATAAGGCACTGGATAAATGAAACAGGCATTAAGATGGCTTTCGATAAAAATATTGCATGCTTAATTACACAGACTCCTAAGGACTGCGCTATTGAAATGGCCGAAAAACTTAACTTCCCGTTGATTGTTTGTGATAAAATCGAATTGGCTAATGCTTATGCACTTTCACATACAATAGATAAATTCTCTCCAAATTCAACAAATGTAATTATTACCGGAACTAACGGCAAATCCACTACTTCACATTTAATTTATCATATTTTAAAAAATGCGGGTTATCATGTTTTTACCAATACTGACAGCGAGTCAGAATTCAACACATTAATTGATCCGATGGTTTCTAAGTTGATTTCAGATGAAGTTATAGAAAACGGCGAACCGGATTATCTGGTTATTGAAGTATCTGAAGTTCAGGGATGGCTAGGAAATCTGATGGAAAATCATGCGGCATTGATGAGTGCTGCGGTCAATCCTAAAGTGGGAGTCATAACCAATATTGCAATGGACCATATTGGCCTTGTAAATTCAATTGATGATGTTTTTCGTGAAATTTCAACAGTTCCCGATGCAATTGGCGATGGTGTTTGTGTAGTTAATTTTGATGATGATTTGGTGATGAAATTAAATGTAAGAAATCCATTTTACACATCAATGAGCGAGTTGAATGATGAAAATGCCGTTTATTATAATGGATTGGGAATAGTTTATGATAATCAAACCATTTTAACAAATGATGAACTGCCGTTTACAGGCCATCATTTTATTCAAAATATTTTATCAGCTGTTGGTGCTGCAATCTCTTTAGGTTTGGATATTCACGTCATTGAAGAAGGGGTTAAATCGTATAAGGCTCTTAACAGACGTTTTGCAAAATTAAATGATGAACCTTTGATTTATGATGATTTTGCACATAATCCTGATGGAATCAGAGCCACAATTTCCGAGACAAAAAAATTGCTTACTGATAATCAGACATTATATGTTGTATGTGCTATTAGAGGTTCTAGAGGTGTTGAAATCAATCAACTGAATGTAGAGGCTCTTGTCGAATCAATGGATGATAGCATTGAACTGATTTTATCTTCAAGTAATGATGTCGTAAACGATTTGAATTTTGTTGAAGAAGATGAGCGAGAAGTATTTTTCAACACATTAAATGAGAATAATGTTGAATTTATCCATTATGATAATTTAAAGGAATGTTTAAGTGACACTTATAATAAAGCTGATAAAAAAGATATTATTCTATTAATTGGTGCTCAGGGAATGGACCCTGCAGAATCACTTTTAAAAGACATAATTTAAATATTACATTATCTTAATATAATAAATGTATAATTTATTCTGTTGCGGAATAAATAGATATGAGGATATAAACATGTTTATAAAGATTAGAAGAGACACATTAATTATTTTATTACTTGCTTTTATTTTGATTCTTTGTGGTCGTTTAATCACTTATGTAGCGTTTGCATCTTCTAGTGAGGTTAATGATGGTATTCCAATTTCTGGAATTATTGTAAAAGGAAATGATATTGTTCCAGTCGATACCATTCGTGCAAATGTGATGCAGGCAGGTTTTAGGGATGGTAGTGTCATTTATGGCGATATTTTGAAAACTTCCAAAAGGGAGGTATCGCTGCAGGATGCGCTGCAGACGGCACAAGAATTTGCAACACAATCGACGGTTCCTGGTACATCAGTAACTCCAATTACGGCTGCTGATGTTCAGGTAGATAAAAATACTGGAGTCGTAACAGTAACAGTTATAGAAGACTTTTCTTCTGTTGAATTAGAAAATGACACAAGGGGTAAGTGATGTTGATGGATAAACTGAAATTGTCAATTATTTTATTAGTAGTATTTTTCTTATCCATAAGCACTGTTGCAGCTACTTGTAACATTATTATCATCACTGATCCTACAGGACAGGATCCTAACGGAGCAGCTGCGGGAAGTATGTCCTTTGCAGACAACATGTTCCAGTCAACATTTTTAATGTCAAAGAATAATCATTTTGCAGTGCTCTCAGGGGGTACTGGTAGTTCCGATACAAGGTTGGATTCAATTGTTGAAGCTGTCGCAAGTTTGGAGAATAATGTTTCTGCAGCTTCCGCTGCGTCTATTGCATCAAAATATAATGGAGCTCGTTTAGTTGTTGGAGGTCCGTCTATAGGTGCTGCGATTGGAGGTTCTTTCGATGCGTATGTTGTTACTGTGGAGGAATCAACCAATACGATTAAGGTAACTCCATATAACAGTGGAATTGCAACTTTGCCGCCTGGTCAGAAAGGAGCTATTATTCACTTGAGAAACACTGATGGAAACCCATTGTACGGTACTGCAGATACTGTAAGAAAAGAGACTGCAATGAACATTGGAAAAATGATTCGTGACGGTTATCCTGCAACCACTATTCTTTCAGAGGCTATGGGTCAAGTAGCTAATGAATCCGGTGAAAAATACGGTGGTGGTGGTGTCAATTTAGTTTCCGGAATTTCCACTGGAGACATGTTCACTCCTAAAGATATGAACGAGTCAGGTTATCCGATGGATGATTTATACTCCAAAGTCTGTGATGAATGCGGATGGGGTATGGGATATCCTGCATGTGAAGCTTATGACAAATGTCCGGTTTGTGGAGATGAATTGAGAACTGTTCATGCTTATGAGGCTTTAGGTAATGCATTAACCGTCAGCCCTAGTGCAGTCAGTGTATCCGTTTATGGAAGTGACAAGCCAGGTTTGGCAGCAACCACAAAAGAAATTGTTGAAGCATCTGTTGCTAAGAACGGATATGACGCATCTGCTATTGCAGGTTCAATTAACAGAGGTATCAACAACGGACTCTTAATGGGTGTAGATCATGTTGAACCGAAAGATATCAATGTAAAACAAGGTTCTAAAGCAGTTGGTGTTTATTATAAGGCGTTACCTGGAGATAAATCTTCTCCTTCATGGGACTTACCAATTGATGGAAACATTTTAAACATTCTGGGAAGTATTCAGACAGCAGTTGGTATTGTATTGCTGCTGCTTGTGGTATTCAGAAGCAGACTGTTGAAATCTTTCCAAAACAGGTGACTTTTCACCTTTTTTTTATTTTTTTTTAAATAGTGATATTATGGCATTAATTTTAATTAGAGGAGAAAACAATACAAAACTGCTCAGTGCAATTGCGGATTTGGAAAGACATGGAAATTTAAACATAATAACCAGACCTAGAGTAATCGATGCAAAATTTGCTGATTCTTTAGTTGAAAGCATTTTGAATTCTACTCTTAGAACAAAATCAAATGTTGCAACAGCTTTTTTTGTAGAGGAAGATCCTACTTTAAGCATTATACAGGTTAAGAAAATTCATCCTCCTGCTCATGTGGTGGTTGTCAGTGATGAATATGATGGTTATGCTAGGCTTGAAAACTTGATGGATGATGCAGCATATCTGTCAGGCTATCATTCACATAAGGCCAAAAACGAGGGGATGATAGATTATAAAATTAAAGCAAAAGATAGGGTTTTAAAAAGTGAGAAGTTAAATAGCTATCTTAAGAAATAGCTATTTTCTTTTGATTTTCATTATGTTTCCCAATGTACGTTCTCCTGAAGAGCTGTTAATGAACTGATTCAGGTCGACATTGTTTACTTCTTCAAGTAATTTGATGTTCAATGCTTTTTCTAATTTTTTTGTAAGTTTTATATCAGGAGTCATTTTTCCGGTTTCAATTCTTGTTATGACTGAAACCCTTTCGTTGATTTTTTTACCCAAATCTTCTCTAGACCAGTTTTTGGATTCTCTAGCTTTTCTAACTTCACTGCTAAAGTCTTCAATCAGTTCTTCGGAAGGTTCATCGTTTCTTGAATAACTCCTTTTAGGGGCACTTTTTTGTTTTTTATTTTTTTGTTGTACATATTTTGGTTTTGGAGGTGCTTTTTGAATTTTTCCTAGTTTTGAGCACTCTTTACATACAACCATAACTGATCCTTCAATTTTTGCTCTTATTGGATTATGTTCCGGTACTGGTTTACCACAAATTTCGCATTCCATATTAATCAGTTTCCTTTGTCTTTTATATAATATTATATAATATTACTTATAAATAATTGTTAGTATGCATTAAAATGAATACCTTTAAATACTTTAAAATTACAAATTGTTATTAAAGTAACATGTATTAGAAATTTGTTATAACTAACTGGAGGTTAGTCACATGAATGATTTTGATGATTTGGAAAATTCTTCAAAAGAACAATTAATAGAAAAAGTCGAATCTTTAAGAGAAGAGATAGATTTGTTAAGAGAAGAAAAATCCAAAGCAAAAAGTAACCTGATGTGGAAAGTTAGGAAATTAGAAAAGGATAAAGTCCTAATTGAAAATGAAAAAATTAGATTAGAAAGAGAAACAAAATCACTAAGATCAGAAGTGGATAGATTCAGATCTCCACCATTAGTGTTAGCTACTATTACAGAAGTTTTAGATGATCATAGAATGACAGTTAAAAGTAGCACCGGACCTAGTTTTCTTGTTAATTACTCAAAATTTTTAGATGAAAAATTATTGGTCCCTGGCTCAAGGGTAGCCTTGAATCAGCAGACTTTCGGTATTGTTGAAGTGTTACCGTCCGAAAAAGATGCAAATGTTTCAGGTATGGAAATTGAAGAAAAACCAGACATTACCTATGAAAAAATCGGTGGTTTGGAAGAGCAAATCAGGGAAGTTAAAGAAACTGTTGAACTGCCTTTGACACATCCTGAACTATTTGAAAAAGTTGGAATCGAACCGCCAAAAGGAATATTGTTATACGGTCCTCCTGGAACAGGTAAAACTTTACTTGCAAAGGCTGTAGCTAATGAAACCAATGCAACATTCATTAAAGTTGTAGCATCTGAATTCGTTAAAAAATACATCGGTGAAGGTGCAAGACTTGTACGTGAAGTGTTTGAACTTGCAAAGGAAAAAGCTCCTGCAATTATTTTCATAGATGAACTTGACGCAGTTGCGGCAAAAAGACTTAAAAGTTCCACAAGTGGGGACAGGGAAGTTCAAAGAACATTGATGCAGCTTTTGGCTGAACTTGACGGATTCGAATCCAGAGGAGATATTGGTATTATTGGTGCAACCAACAGGCCGGATATCTTAGACCCTGCATTATTGCGTCCGGGTCGTTTTGACAGATTCATTGAAGTTCCACTTCCAAATGATGAAGGAAGAAAAGAAATTCTCAAAATCCACACTAAAAACATGTCCTTTGATGAAGAGGCCGACATCGATTTGCTCGCCAGTTTAACTGACGGTCTTTCAGGCGCTGACTTGAAGGCGGTATGTACCGAGGCAGGTATGTTCGCAATTCGTGATGAACGTGATACAATTACTGTAGATGACTTTATGGATGCCATTGAAAAAGTAATGAGCAAAAATAAAGAAGACGAATTGTTCAATACCGAAGCCGGAGTAATGTTCGGATAATTGAATTACACTCACAAAAATAAGCCTATGATGAACCCTATGAGCTCTGATATGTGATGAATGATGGGCGAGCTGAGGCTTATTTTTAAAATCTTTTTTTGTAAAACTATATTTAAAAGTAATATCTAATATTATAATCATGTTATTTAATAATAATGATGAAAGAGCTGGTGAAAGAGTTCTTTATAAAACAAAACCTAATATGATTTTAGGCTGCAGGAAAGCTATTTTTGGTATTGTTTTATTGGCTATTGTTTTTATGGTTTCTCCGCTGTTGATAAAGTTCATCGGTAAACTGCAGGTTTTTTTAATATCACGGATTAAACTTCCACTAACCGAATATACTGCAATAGCATTTTTCGTTGTCATTCTTATTATAATACTATACATTATCTGGCAGCTTCTTAAATGGTACTCCATGGAATATACTTTAACTGACTCAAGAATCATCATTAAATCCGGGGTACTGACCACTAAAAAAAGTTACATGCCCTATGCTACAATTCAGGATGTAAACACATCCCAAAGCATTATTGCCAGATTATTCAATGTCGGAACGGTTTCTGTTTTCAGCGCATATGACAATAATCTGATTAGCATTGAAAACATATCCGACCCTTCCAAAGTCGAAGAGATAATATTTTCCCATATGGTGGGCATTAAAAACGTTCGGGAAATTCCTAGAAATTACATTGACAGAAATGCAGATATAAGATATTCAGAAAATGTTTCCAATGATGATTATTATGATGAATATGAGCCGATAACACCTATTGGCCATGAAAGGAATTCTCAGCCAAGAAGGGAATATGAATATTATCCTGAAGATTTCAGCTATCAGCAGGAACGTGTCAATAAATATGAATATGAACCATATGAAGATGAATTGGATTACAATATAAACCGTGCGGTGAACCGCTCAAATAACAATATAAAATATGAGGGAGCACCAAATACATTTTCAGATGATGCACCTTATAATGAAATGAGGGATGATTATTCATATGTCAGTGATGAAAACTATCACTATGATGAACCGAGAAATTATCCTGATGAAGATAATGAAATCGTTTATCAAAATGAACCCGAACAAGTAGATGAAATGAAGGATTCCAGCGAAACCGTTATAAGAAGACATTTTGACAAGTTTAAAAAATAATTTTTTTAATATTTTAGGGGAATCATGATGGAATTATTATGCATACAATCTCAGGAACACCCTGAATTGCCTTTAGCTGAGCTGAAAGCAGTTATGGAATGTGAAAATATCAGTGCGGAAATAGATATTGTCAGTGAAGGATTAGTGATTTTAAGGGAAATTCCTGAAGATAAAATTGATGAATACAACCTGATTTTAACTAAAAGACTGGCATATACCCATGAAGTTCACCAGTTGATAATGAAATCCAGCATTGAAAACCTTGAAGAAGATATTCCATCTATAAATTGGCCAGATTATATAAGCGAAAACTTTGCGGTACGTGTAAAAAGATTCAAATCAGAAGTTGACACAGTTGCCACAGAAAGAAGGGCAGGTGCATTGATACTTGATAACTGTGAAGGCATAAAAGTCAAGCTAAGGGATCCGAATTCACTGGTCCGTATGGTTGCTATTGAAAATGACATTTACATAGCTATTGAAAAATTCAAACTGAATAAAAAACATTTTGTGGAAACCAAGCCTCATAAAAGACCATTTTTCTATCCGGGGTCTATGAGTCCGAAATTGGCAAGGTGTATGGTAAACTTATCCAGGGTTACTGCAGGTGATTTATTGCTTGATCCATTTTGCGGTACCGGAGGAATACTCATTGAAGCCGGAATAATTGGCTGTAAGCTGGTCGGCTCTGATATCTACTGGAAAATGAAAAACGGAACTGCCATTAATTTGGATTACTATGGAATCACTGATTACAGGACATTTAATTTAGATGTGCGTGAACTTAAGATGTATGAAAAAGTAGCCGCTGTTGTTACAGATCCGCCTTATGGAATCTCAACTTCAACAGGAGACATTGAAGGGGACAATATATTTAAAGAATTTTTCATAGCGATTTATGATAACATGAAGGATGATGCCTATTTGTGCATGGCCAGTCCGCACTATGTTGATTTAAAACCAATGGCAGATGAAACAGGATTTGAGATTGTTGAGCAATATGGAATCAAAATGCATAGAAGTTTAACAAGAATAATTTCTGTAATTCGCAAAAAACTTGATAAAGAATAGTTACATTTATATACTAGTTATTTATTTTCATGTTATTTTCGATATCAATATTGAATATTGTTCCTTATTTATTATTTTAATTGGTTTTTAATTTTTATTTTGATGTTTTAGCTTTTTTAAAAATTTTTATTATTTATTTTTATTATATTCATTAATTTTATCATTAAAGATATATTTTAACTTAATTTATAAAAACAAATTTTTAAATTAATATTTTGAATTTTATAATATTATTTGCAATGTTTTTTAATTGACTTTGTTACTAAAACTTGTCTGTCTATTAGATGTGCTATGTGTTTTTATGGCGTTGGTCTAAGTTTTATTGTATAAACAATTTTGACTATGATGACTGCTTTTCCACATGTAGCTATACTTTAGTGAGTACTTGAATTTTCTCAAGTATGATGTTGGTTTTGTAGATGTGGTGAATTAGTTACAAATTAATTTGTTTCAAATTTATGTGTATACTCGTCTATATTTTAGCGTACTTCATAATACTTATTATTATGTCTGTTATGTGTTCAATTCTGTTTGATCCTGGCAGATGCTACTGCTATTGGGATTCGATTAAGCCATGCAAGTCGAACGAGTTTAGGC
>NZ_JBGULU010000135.1:0-8797 GCF_045116495.1 Methanobrevibacter sp.
CCGTTGAAATCAATACAAGTATTAATGCCAATGCCAAAAATAGTTTTTTAAAGTCCATAATTATAAACTCCAGTTGATTTCATCCAAACCGTTATTCCTTAAAAATTCATTAGCTAATCTGAAATGATTGGAACCCAAAAAGCCCCTTCTTGCTGAAAATGGAGAAGGATGTGAAGTAATTAAAACCAGATGATTAGGATTTGTAATTAGCTCTTTTTTCTTTTCAGCCTGTTTTCCCCATAACATGAAAACGATAGGCTGATTTCGTTCATTTAAAATTTTTATCACATTATCTGTGAAAGTCTGCCATCCGCATTTGCTGTGGGAGTTTGCATTACCGTCTTCAACAGTCAAAACAGTATTTAATAGGAAAACACCTTGTCTTGCCCAGCTTTCAAGACATCCTGAATCCGGAATTGGGTAGCTGTATTCTGATTCTATTTCCTTAAAAATATTTTTTAGAGACCTTGGTATTGGCCTGCCTTCAGGTGTTGAAAATGCAAGACCGTGGGCCTGACCTTCCTCATGATAGGGATCCTGGCCTAAGATGACTACCTTGACATTTTTTATATCTGTCAACTGAAATGCATTGAATATTTCATCGTAAGGAGGATAAATGGTTTTTGTGGCATATTCGCCATCAACAAATTCTTTTATTTTTAAAAAATAGTCTTTGTTAAACTCATCCTCTAAAACTATATCCCACTCATTTCCAATCATATTAATTAATTTAAATATTATTGTTAATAAAATTTAATATTGCAATAACTGTTTGATTTTGCTGGTTTTGTGGAGAGATTTTAGCTTTTCCGTCACCTGATTGGTCCCCATAGTAGGCGAATTGTGCATGATTGCCCCCATCAATAATAATTTCTGTCAAATTGTTATTTGTAAATGGTTTAGCCTGATTATACTTTTCCAAATTTAATGATTTATCTTCTGAACCATAAATTGACAAAACTGGTTTTGATAAATCCTCTGTTGGATAAGATGCAAGCAATATCAAACCGTCAACATTATCTGTAGAGTTTACATACGATGATGCAACAACACCGCCTAAGGAATGGCCTGCAATGAAATAATGACTGTATGTTGAATTATCAATAATATCATCGGCACTATTCTGAGCGAAAAATGCAATATTGAATGGCATTTCAACAAGATAGCAATCAATGCCTTGACTTGCAAGCTGCGTAAACATAGGTAAATAGGAAGTATATTCCACTTTTGCTCCAGGATAGAAAATTAAAGCAGTGTCATTTCCGCTTCCATTTAAAAATAGTCCGTTAGGTGATTTGATAACACTAACATTACCTGTTCCATTCAATAAATCAGTTGCTGTTTTTTCAGCATGATAATAATCCGTGAGGTAGAAAATTCCATATCCTAAAATCAAAAGTAAAATGATTACAATAGCTATTTTAACTTTTTTATTTAACATATCACAAGACCACAATTAATACATTTAAAAAACACAAATCGATGGAATTTTGTTTATTACATGATCAAATAGACCAAAAAAGACATTAATATACAATATATGCAGTAAAAAAAGTATAAATGATAGGAGATTACCTATCATATCTTTTTAAATTATTCCAATATATTATTATTTGTTGTTTCGATTTTTTCAACAACTTTTTGACCATCTTCAGCCATGCCACTGAATAAATCAATTGTTTCTTTCATTTTAGGAAGTGCCTGTTCCTTATAGGTGCTTACATCTTCAATAGCTTGAAGAGCTTCGGCAAAGGATGCTTTTAACACTTCAGGTGAAATCATTGTTTCTGCACTGTGTTTTTGAATTTCACTTCCTTGTTCTTTGAGCATGTGAGAAGTTGTTTCAATGATGTTTTCAGTAGTTGAATTCAAAATGTTAATCTTGTCCATTACAAGTTTTTGGTCATATAATGCACTTGCAACCATTACGGCAGTTCTTAGAGCTGAAACTGTTACATTTTTTGCTCTGTTTACTCCACGGATAAGTTCTTTGTTGTTTCTTCTGATTACATTAAGTGATACAATCCCCTGTTGGTTTACAACAATCATTTGTTGCATGTCCATAATTCTTTGTCTGAGCGGGAACAGAATTTCTTCACGTACAAATGCAATTTTATCAGGTGAAACATCATTCAACTCGGCCTGTTGGATTTGGGCTTCAATGGATTCATCCATTTTTTTACCAAGTTCAATATCGGCCAATAATTTGTTGGTGACTTCTCTTAAATAGTTTTCTTCATTTAAAAGAGTAATATTGTCATTTTGAAGTACCTTTGCACTGTTGTCCAAGGATTTTATAATGTTGGAAATAGCAACTTCAGCCTTTTCATATTTTTCAAAGTATTTTCTAACCGGATTCAATATGTTTCCAAGCATTCCTTTTTTAGCAAAGTCCACTTTGCTTGGATCCAAATCTTTCATTTGCCTGTCCAGTTCTGTCAGTTTTTCTCCAATGTTTTCAGCATCACTACCTCCTTTTGACAAATCAACAAATCTGGTTGCCAACATTTCATTTCTAGCAGCTGATTTTGACATGTCAGACATACCGAAGTTATCAAGCGGTTTTAAAATACCTTCCCTTTCCTGAGGATTTGTTAAATCAGCATCAAAAATTGCAGTTGCATTTTCTTCTGCCTGATTTTTCAAATTTGAGTTTTCTAATTTTACTTCTTCCTCTTTTATTGTTGTTTCAACGTCATTTTTGATTTCATCTATATCTAGTGAAAATTCTGCCATTCCAATCACCTTAGTCTAAAAACTCGATATCGTTTTTCGCATTCATAAGCATAATCATTGATTGTTTTTCCAATTCTGAGTTACATAATCCTGATTTGGTTTTTTATATTAACTTCAACTATAATTAAAATAGCTATTAATAATAAAAATATTTTTCCATTTGAAAACAGCTATCCTAATACAATATTATATCAAACCTATTTTTAAAGTTATGTATATAACATGTTATTAATCATCGAATTCCTTTTCAAGCAAGATTGTTACAGGTCCGTTGTTCAGCAAATCCACCTTCATGAAAGCTCCAAACACACCTGTTTCAACTTCAACATATTCACGGCATTTATCTGTAAAATAATCAAACAATTCAGTGGCTTTATCCGGAGCCAAGGCTCTGTGAAATGAAGGCCTGTATTTTTTAACCTTACCGTATAATGTAAATTGAGGAACAAGCAATAGCTTGCCATTAATATCAAGAACCGATTTATTCATTTTGCCGTCTTCATCCGGAAATACCCTCAGTTTGGCCAATTTGCGGGCAAGATAATCGGCTTCCTTGGTGGTGTCATTTTCACCAAAGCCAACTAAAGCCATCAAACCTTCATCAATTTTGCCTGTAATTTCACCATCTACTTCCACACTTGCATGCGTAACTCTTTGTACTACTAACTTCACTTTGCAAACTCTCCTAAGAAATTAACTGGAATGCCTTTTTTTCTTCTGTCATGATATTCTGCTGTGGCTGAAAACAGTGCATCTCCTGCTGAGTTTAGGGCTGTTTCACATGAATCCTGAATGACACCAATGATGAATCCAACTGCAACCGCCTGCATTGAAACATCTGCACTTATTCCAAACAGTGAACATGCCATAGGTATAAGTAGAAGTGATCCTCCGGCAACTCCTGATGCCCCGCATGCTCCAGCGGTTGAAATAATGCATAAAATGATTGTAACAGGCAGAGGAACGGTGATTCCAATTGTATGGCAGACAGCTAAAGTCATTACAGTGATTGTTATTGCCGCCCCTTCCATGTTAATTGTTGCACCCAATGGAATACTGATTGAGAAGAAATCCCTGTCAAGACCTAAACGTTCACATAATTGCATGTTGACCGGAATATTAGCGGCCGAACTTCTTGAAAAAAATGCAGTTAGACCACTTTCCCATAAACATGTTAATACCAGAGGATAAGGATTACGCCTTAGTGCAACAGCAGAAATTATCGGGTCTGTTACAAAAGCAACAAATGCAATACATCCGACCAAAAGCAAAATTAATTGTCCGTATTGTGTAAATATGCTAAGACCACTTTCACTGACGGAAGTAAAAACCAATCCCATAATACCTATTGGAGCACATTGAATGATTCCCCGTACAATGGTGGTGACTGCATTAGCACAATCAGTTATCACATCTTTTGTAGTGTCGCTTGCAACCATCTTAAGCGCAATACCAAATACAATTGACCAGAACAATATTCCTAGATACTGGCCCTTAGATAGCAAATCAATCGGATTGGAAAATATTGACAAAATCAAATTTGACATTACCTCAGCTATGCCGCTCGGAGCTGTGGCGGAACTTGCATTTGTTAGATGGATTGAGACCGGAAATAGCGTACTGAATAAAATTGCAACCATCGCAGACAAAAATGTACTGAACAGATAAAGAATAATAACAGTTCTAAATCTGGATCCGATACCACTTCTTGCTTTTGAAATTGCAGAAGATACTAAAACAAATACTAAAATTGGAGCAATAGCTTTAAGAGCATTTACAAATAATTTACCTGGAAAACCAATGAATTTCCATTGAGGAACAGCAACTCCCAATATTGCACCAATAATCAAACCAATGACAATTTTCAAAATAAGACTGGATTCAGTCCACTTGCTAATATACTTATTCATTTAATTCACCGTAATATATTTTATACATATAATTTGTGGCAAAAAGTATTTAATCATTATCAAGCAATTCTAAAACTTCATCAGTAGTCTCTTTAACAATACCTGCAGCCTGTTTAAATTCATAAAGCTCAAAATCGTTCATATGGATAGGAACAACCATTGCAATACCCTTTTTGGATAAAACAACCGGAACACCTAATGATACATTATGAACATCACCAACTTCACCTTCAAGATAGGTAGAAACTGTCAGAACCTTATGTGAATCCGTAATCATTGTTGAAATCAAGTTTGAAATTGCAAAAGCCGGACCATATTCGGTAGCTCCTTTTTTAGAAATGATGGTATTGCCTGCATTTTTAAGCCTAGTGATAAGTCTTTCGACATCAAGATCAACATCCTTAATGAAATATTTTAAAGGAATACCACCAATACTTGTTGAACTTAATAAAGGCACCATATGGTCTCCGTGTTCACCAATAACACGGGTATGTACCTCTGAACTGTTAATGTTAATCTGTCTTGAAAAATATGCTTTAAGTCTTAGTGAATCCAAGTGGTTTCCAATACCAATAACTCTTCTTTTATCAAATCCTGATGCTTTAAGAGCCACAGTTGTCATGACATCAACCGGGTTTGTAGCTACTAAAATTATAGCATCAGGAGCATTGGCGGCAATTTCTTTTGCATAATTATCAACTATTTTAGCATTAGGCAGCGCCAAATCTCGCCTATTCATACCTTTTTCACGGGGAGTTCCTGCAGTAATGAGCACAATAGAAGAATTTTTCAAATCCTGAAAATCAGAAGTTGGTGTTAGCTTACAATCAATATCTTCTGCAGCTAAAGCATCATACATATCGAATGATTCTCCTTTCGCCTTTTCAACACTTTCGGGCCTTGCAAATAACACAATTTCATCAACTGTATCTGCCCTTGCAAGGGTAAATGCAACGTTTTTTCCAATTACTCCAGTTGCCCCCATAATACTTACTTTTACCATAGTTATTATATTGTGATTTTAAATAAAAAAAACTTACTAATTTTTATAGTTAAAAATCTAATTTTAATATTAATGAAATGGTGATATTATGGTGGATGATGAACTTAAACTAGAAACCAAATGCTATGATGCCAATGAATACGGATACCTGTACGGACTGAACAAAAAAATACCCGATGATGAGTTTGAAAAGGTAAAGCCATACTTCAGGAAATTCAAGAGAATGGATTTCGTTGAAGGAAATGTTCAGGTTACCGGAAGGCCTGAAGGATGGAGATGCCTTGAAAAGGATGTTCCAAAAGTAGAAGAGATATTGGGAATAACAAATACATTGGAAAAAAGGCAAAACAAAGTAAAGGAAGCATTTGCAGACCCAATTAAAAAGGCAAACCTTAAGGATAAATCCTATGAATGGCTAACAATGCTTTTTGAAAAAACAGGGACAAGACCCGAACAGGACCTGTCCAGACTTGCAGTTCATTCAACAAAAATGTACGACCCTCAGGACAGTTTCAAAAATGGATATGAAAACGGTGAAGGTGAACTGTTTATCTACACACCCCACGGCATGTGGTATATCATCAATAACTGTGGTGAATTTTCAGATCTAAGCCTAAACAATGTTAAAACACCATATGGAGGAGCTGTTGGTCACAGGTTAATGTATGATGATTTAATTGACAGGTTAATTAGAATTTATACTGAAGAAAACGAGTATAGTGGAGAAAAACTATTTTAATCTTCATCCACAACTCTTAAAAATAATGCATTGTCTGTTGCAATGTCAACTTCAAGAACCTGTACATGTTCACCTGTTTCATCATAGTTGCTTAAATATACAAACAATCTGTTATCTAAATCTTTTGTAATACTTCTAAGTTGACCTAATCTCATTTTTCCACCTCCAAAATAATACTGGTTATGATTTAAAGTTGGATTCAAGATTATTTAAATCAGATAAACAAAAAGCTTTAAGGACACTTAACTTTTTATTGATGAAAAATATAATATGTTATTGTAATATTGAAAGGAGTTTAATTTTATGCAAAAAATCATAAATGCACATTGTCACATTTATCCGGATAAAATAGCAGAAAAAGCAGTGCTTGGAATTAGAGATTTTTACGACTTAGACATGTCCCTGAACGGTAAATTGGATGACCTGATAAGGGATGGAAATAAAGTTGGAGTAACACACTATTTGGTTCATTCTGTTGCAACAACACCAAAACAGGTAAAATCAATAAATGAATTTATCGCCGAGGCCGTGAATACTCATCCAGACATTTTTACCGGATTTGGAACCCTGCATCCTGACAGTGACGATATGCAAGGTGATTTTGACTATTTAATTGAATTAGGCCTTAAAGGAGTAAAGGTTCATCCAGATTTCCAACAGTTTGCGATGAATGAAGACCGTGCATTTAAAATAGGGGAAGTGGTAAGCAAAGGCCAGGTCCCAATGCTAGTTCACTGCGGTGACTTCAGATACAACTATTCAAATCCCGAACAGATTAAACCGTTTTTGGATAAGTTTCCAGACATTACATTTATTGGGGCTCATTTTGCAGGCTGGAGTGTATGGCAAGAAGCTACACGTCAATTGGCCGGAACACCAAATCTATATGTCGATTTAAGTTCAAGCTTATATGATTTAAGCCCTGAAACTGCATTGGAATTAATTCATGCATATGGTTCAGACAGGGTTTTATGGGGAACAGACTATCCCATGTGGGAATCAGACAGCGAAATGGAATATTTCAATAAAATTGATCTGACTGATAAAGAAAGATCCCAAATCCTTTATGAAAATGCAGCCAAGATTTTAAATCTTGATTAAATTATTTAAACTTTTTTTAATTTTTCTCATTTTAATTTAATTTCATCTTATTTTTACTAAAATTTAGTATTTATTTACTTTAACTGTTAAGATTAATCTAAACTAAATTTAAAGCAATATACAAACATTTATATACTAATTAAGCCCTTATATTAATTTACAATTTAGTTTTTAGGAGGCACACTATGACCACCTCTAACCCAATTCAAATCATATTAAATGAAAACAAAACAAATCGGCCAATGGTTGACATTGACATTATCAAAAGCCCGATGAAGTATGAGATTCTAGATTTGCTAAAACATAATGAAATGAACTTCGAAGAGATAGTGGAAAATACATCAAAGTCCAAAGCTAGCGTATCCATGCACCTAAGGGATTTAAGAGAAGAAGGAATAGTAAACTACAAAGCAGATCCAAGCGACAATAGAAAAAAAATATTTTTTTTAAATGCAGATTATTTAGGTTCAGTCGATTCAAACAATATTAAAAAGACACATAAAAATCAGACAAAACTGTTAATTGATAAATTCATTGAAAACGGAGAAATAGAGTATGTTGTTCTATTGACACATACATTCAAATCACTGTTAATGGAATTTGGAATGGACATTTCACCTGTTCTTCAAAAAATCGGAAACTACATTGGAGACTATCTTTTTAACCAATTATATGATGAAGATTTAGATATTTTCATGGACAACATTTCATCCTACTGGCAAAAAAATCATCTTGGCAAAATATACTTTGAACTTGACAACAACATCAAGATTACATGCATTGATTGTTTCGAATCAGTACAAGTTCCTAAATCTGGAGTGCCAATATGCAATCTTGAAAAGGGAATGTTTGAAACATTATTTAATAGATTTTTTAAATTTGACCTGAATATTGAGGAAATAATGTGTTATTCAATGGGGGATGAAAAATGCGTTTATGAGCTTCGGCCTTAACTGTTTAGTTCAATATTAACTGTTTATAATTTAAATCCCTTTTTATATCACTTAAACCAATAGTAAAGTGATAGTATGACAAGCTTTTAAAAAAAAAATGCTTAAAAATATGATCAACTATAAAAAAGCGAAATTTGTTTTAAACCCATCCTAATGAATGATATAATGGAAGTTGATTAAAATTTTTCAGTATTTGAAAAGCTTGAAAAACCTCGCATACTATCATAGAAACTCCAACATAATATAGCCAGACAATACAAATGGCTAAATTGAGAACAGAAAAAATGGGATGTTAATATTTATTACATCCCAGTTCCCCTTTAAATGCCAACCTCATCTGGTTCCAGACAACACC
>NZ_JBGULU010000136.1:0-16661 GCF_045116495.1 Methanobrevibacter sp.
ATTCAACACCCAAATGGGTGAATTCTTAGCTAAAGGTGACTTCGGTGGAGCTATTGGTGCTGTAACCGATGAAGCACTCGACGCATTCTCCGTATGTGGTACTCCTGATGAGTTCATTCCAAAAATTGAAGGCTTAGCTGAAATGGGTGTAACTCAATACGTAGCAGGATCCCCTGTTGGTAAAAACGTAGAAGAATCCATTAAATTATTAGGAGATGTAATTGCAAGTTTCTAAACTTGCTTACTTTTTCTTTTTTTATTTTTTTAGACCTTTATACACAACTTATTAACTAACTATTTTTTAACAACAATTTTTAATTATTAAAAAATCCTAATTATATAATATTATAATTATTATATTGCAGGTATTATAATGGAAATTGAAAATTTAACAAAAGAAATCAGACAAAAAGCATTTGAGCGAAAAGATCCGAAAACCCCCGAACAGGTAGGGGCAAGCTGGTATAATGATGATTTAACATATGATGGCGTTGCAAAAACATTATTCATAATCCTACCAACCCCCGGATGTGCTTGGGCACTTGGGGATAGTGGAGGATGTACAATGTGCAGCTATGTTTCAGACTGTACATTAGAACCAATTGATACAGAAACAATCTTAAGAATTTTTAACCAGCACCTCCAGAGACATCCGATATCTGAAGAGGATAAAATTTCTGTAAAATTATTTGCATCAGGAAGTTTTTTAAACCCTTACGAACTTCCAAAAGATGCACGTGATGAAATTTTAAAAACATTAATGGATTTGGGCAATGTTACTGAAATCATTGTAGAATCACGACCTGAATATGTTAAAGAGGATGTTTTAGATGAGATTTTTGAAATAATTGGAGACACATTATTTGAAGTGAGCATTGGTCTTGAAACATCTAATGACTATACCCGACTTAAAAAAATTAATAAAGGATTTACTCGCCAAGATTTTGAAGATGCAGTTAAATTAATGCAAAGCCTTAGCGAATCAAAAGGATATAACTTAAAATCCAAAGCATATATCTTTGTTAAACCTATTTTAGTATCTGAATCACAGGCAATCTCAGAAGCAATAGAAACTGCAAGATACTGCAATTCTATTGGTGTAAACAGACTTTCATTTTGTCCTGCAACAATCCATGGAGGAACTGTTATTGAGCGCTTTTGGAGAAAAGGAGCCTATCAACCACCGTGGATCTGGTCATGTGTTGAAATCATAAATACAGTTAGAGATGAGCTCGATATACCTGCACTTATGGACACTTCAGGTTTCGGTTCAAGAAGAGGTCCATATAACTGCAAAAAATGTAATAAAGATTTAAAACATATGATAATAGCTAACAATTTGACTCAAAGTAAAATCGAATATGAATGTGAATGTAAAAGCGAATGGTTAGCTCAGATTAACAATTCAGACATGAATGGCTCAACTGTTGAAATTAAGCATATTCCATTATATTAAAATATTAAAAAAAATTAATTAATATTAGGAGGAAAAAATGAAATCTAAATTTATTAGTATATTGGCAATAATTCTTGGATTAATAATTATAATATTTCCGGCAATGGGTCTTATTAAAGTCCATGCTCTGATTGGTTTATCAATATTATTAATATCAATTTATTTACTTGTTGTTGGAGTAGCTATAATTGATTATAACAAAAGTGGAGCAATAATAGATTTGATTTTAGGTACCCTATTACTTTTATTAAGTCTTTGTTTAATATTCAACATAGCCATAATCGGATTTTTAGCAGTAATAACAATATATCTTGCAGGAATCACACTGATAGTTGTTGGACTCGTTTCATTAATCAACAACCGCCAGTCCAGATATGGATTTTATATTGGTATAGCAGGAATAGTTCTCGGTTTGCTCTACATAGTCATCGGAACATATGTTTCTAACCCGATTGTTCTCGGTTCATTAATAGGATTATGGTTAATAATAAGTGGTATTTTAAAATTATTGGATGGTTAAACTATCCCAATTTTTCTTTTTTTTGGTGTTTATCTTGATTGGAATTAGTGCAGATTTTGACCCCGTTCATAAAGGTCATGCAAAATTGATTAGTGAAGCTCGTAAAATAGCTGATGAGGAAAACAAAAAAGTTGTCGTTTATTTAAATAAGGGTTTCAGTGCAAATCATGCACCATTTTTTGTTGATTTTGAAGCCCGCCGTGAAATGGCACTGGCTTTGGGAGCGGATGATGTGAAATCATTTGAAGGACTTCACCACAGACTGGTCTTATCATATAGTGTTCCAATCAGACTTAAACAGATGATTGATGATGGAGTGACTGATTACATAACTTCAGCAAGCATTTCCCTTGATGAGATTAAATCAAAAGCGCAGAAGTTTATTGATGAGGGAAACTTTGTTGGAATGCCTAAAAGCTATACAAATAGAAATGAGATTAGGTGGTATGCTATAAATGAGTTTCTTGGAGGCAAACTTAAATACCATATCGTCAAAGAGTTTAACAAAGACAAGTACTCCGGAAGATTAATAAGACAGTCAATAATCGATAATGATATGGTAATTTCAAAAGATACTGCTAAATTGCTTCCGAAAACTACAGTTGAAATTTTACAACGTGAAATTGATGCCGGCAGAGTTCCGGGGGATAGGAACTGGAGTGACATTTATAAAAGAATGAACACCTACTCCAGAGGAAATCTTGAAAAAATAGCTTATCTCAATGGAAGAACAATAAATGAGATTATCAAAAGAAGAGTCTATAGGGATCCCGAATCAATTTGGGCAGTTTTTAGAAGATCAGATTACGGACCGGTAATGACCAGACTTGCCATTAGCGCAATTGAAATGGAAGTTACTAAAAAAGAAGTTATGGAATTGATGAAAAGCTATGAATCGCAAGGAGTCATACCAGATAATCAAAAAGTACAAAGAGTTATTGACAGAGCATGGTATGTTGCAAGCGAATTGGAAAAAGGAGTGAGTGCACGCCAGGCAAATGAGACATTCAGAAGCGAAAACGTTAATGTTAATGCACCTTCAAGTTTAGAAGCAGGTCTTAATTTAACCAAATTTGAGACAAAAATTACAAAAGAAGGCATAAATACTGATTTGTATGTTGATAAAAATGGTAAAATCTCTGTTCAATTTAAAAGCGAAGGCAAAAAGATTAAAACTAATTTAAGACTCCCTGCAGTTGAAGTCACCTACCTTAGATACATTATGGATTCCCATTTTATTCCTGTCAGAGGAAGTATAAAAAAAGCTAAAAAAGGATTTAAGGTTAAAGTGGATATCGGTTAAGCTTTTTATGAGCTGCCTTAACCATGGTCAAATCCGAATCCTCGAAATAATTAATTATTTCTTCCAGTTCTTCACTTTTTCTTTTTGAATTGTTTAATGTGTTGTTTATTCTTGAAAGGGATTTCTCTTTAAAGTCATCTCCTTCAGTTAATGAAAGGATATCAAAAAATTCCTCTTCAAGACCGTATTTGTGGGCGATTTCACTTGATTCTATGAGAAGTGTTGAAACTGATTTCGTATAAATGCTTCTAAGCATTTTTAATATAGCCACATCACCAACATTATCACTAATTTTCTTTATGTTTATATATTCATTTAAAAACAGCAAATCATCTGCATTTTCACCTGAGATATATAAAATAGGGTTTTTAGAGTCAATTTTGCCGATTATTGCACCATCCACCAGATTATCAACATGTTTATTAATTTCAAAAGTGGTGTCCGGTGAGATATTGTTTAAATCCAGGTAAATCCCCCTGCAGTATTTTCCATATTCTTCAGCGATTTTAACGGCTGATTTTGGAGATGTTGCTACAATCAAAATATCCGATTTGACAGCTACTTCTTTTATAGAGTCTAAAACTTCGATGTCTGAATTTTGAATGTTTTCGATTGTTTTATCGGATCGCTCTTCTAAAGAGGTTAAGCAGGTTATGTTTTCTGATTTTATTAAATTAAAAAGAGTTCCGGACACTTTTCCAAAACCTATAAAGCCTATAATCATATAATCACTTATTATTTCTTAAAAAGAAGCATGTCATGCAGATTTACACCAATGTCTCTTGAAATAGTATTGCATTTTGCACATAACATAAAGTATATGTCCTTGTCAGATAAATCAATTTCTGTCAACCCTTCATAATTTCCCATACCTTTTGAAATTATGAATTCATGATTATTGAATATCTCCCTAAATTCATCTGAGATTTTGCTGTCAACATACCCTACAGTTCCTGCACCAATTTCTACAATCTCTCCGAACTCATCCAGGCCCGCATCCAATGCTTCATCCATGCAGGCATCATTCAATATCGGTTCAGATTTGACAGCAATTGTAATATCCAATGAATATTCTTTCATTTTTGCCAATAGCAGCTTATCAAATACTATTTCGCCAGTGTTATCTACCAGATAGAGGACCTTATCCTGAGTTTTCAGTGAATTTTCAAATTCTTCAATGTCCTTGATAACCAAATCCTTTTCAAGGGCGCTTTTAATCACACTTTCAATATCATCATCAAGAGTGAATGCTCCAAAATCCAGGATATTGCCGATAATAGCTATCTTGACATAATTTTCAAGACTGTCATCATCATCCAATATCTTTTTAACATCATCCAAATATTTTAAGGCAAGCCTGTTGCTTTCTATTTTTTCTTTATAATATGGGTCTCTGCAGCCTGTTTTTTGTTTGATTAATGCATGCATTGTGGAACCAGTACTGTTAGAATTGGTTCCTTCGGAGAAATTTTCGGAGAGGTATTTGAATATATCACCAATTATCTCCATTTTAAGCATTTCATCATCAGTTGATAAATCCAGTGCTTCCCTGGCCTGTCTTAAAAAGCAAGGCCCACATTCATAGCTTATTTTCACTTAACCACCGTAAATAATTTGGACCAGTTGTATTTCATCATCCTCTTCTATTATGGTATCTTCAATAACCAGTTCTCCATTTTGTTTGGATACCATAGTTTGAGCAGATAATTCTAAATCATCAAGCAAATCTTTAATAGTGTAATTTTGCCTAGGTATTTCTCTTTTTTCATTTATTTGTTTGTATTTTAAAGTGAATGACATATTATCACAATCCCAATTCTTCTAAAAAGGAACATGCCTTACATAATTCATTTGCTGCAGGTTCGCCGCATCTTTTGCATCTTCCATGTGAATAGTCCCTTTCAATTTCATCTTTCAGTATATTTTTTATCTTATCGTATCCCCTTAGGGTGGAATATTTAATTGTAGGATGTTTTTCGGCAAGCTGGTTAATGACTTCTGAAACTTCACCCCTGAATGACTGCATTGCATATGGACAGCTGTCAAAGTGAACTTCCAACTCCTTTGCAACAACATAAAGGCCAATTTCACGTTCTGGAATTTCTCTTAATGGTTTGATTTTGACTGTGAATTCTTTTGCCTTTGATTCTGATTTTGCACCCAATTTTGTTAGATTATTGGTATTGCCTTCAAGATAATTCATGACAATTCCCTGGACTTCATCATCAAGATTATGTCCGGTTGCAATTTTAGTGGCGTTCATATCACGTGCCGCCTTGTTAATGATTGTTCTTCTGAATACTCCGCAATAAGTACAGGAACCTTTATGATTTTCCCTTTGCATTATTTCATCCAATGTGATTCCGTATTCATCTTCAAGGGAAACCACTTTATGTTCTATACCTAATCTTTCAGCGTGACGAATTGCTATATCGACACCATCCTGCCTGTAATTTGCTATTCCCTCATCTACAGTTACAGCACAGATATCTATAATATTCCTTTCTCGGAAACTGTTGAGTATTTCAAGAGTGGTTACACTATCTTTTCCACCTGAAAGTGCAACTAAAACCTTATCTCCCTTGTCAAGCAATTTTTCCTTTTTTATTGTTTTGATAGCTTTCTTTTCTACTGATTCAATGAAACAATCTTTACATAACAGCTGACCTGACTGTTCTCTTTTATAAATAACTTTAGGATTACCACATTTAGTGCATTGCATATTCATTACCTACATCTGTTCTACAAATTGTGCCAATTGATTGAGAGTGTTGACTTCAAATACCTGTGCTCCTGCATCCCTATACAGTGACACACAGCTGTCTACAACATCCCATTTATTTCTATCTTCCGGATTCAATATAATAACTTTTTTAGCATCCCTTACCATTTCTTCAACAAGTTCAACACTGGCCGGAACACCATTGACTTTAGGTCCTGCCCAGTCCCTACAGTCAGATAAAATAATCACATAAGATTTATTGTTGATTTTGGCCTTTTCCTGAAACATTTTAAATGCTGAATACATGTCTGAAGTTCCATGAACCATCATGTTTTTAATTCTCATATCCTTGACTTTTATAAAAGAATCAATGAGATATTCTTCTTTTAGAGCATGTGTTGTTTCAATTACCTTGTTGTCAAATTCGAAGGTTCTTGATTTTTTAAATGCTGTTTGGGCTGAAAACATCAGCATGAAAAACCAGCTGCTAATCCACTCGCAGGATCCGCTGATGTCATTTAAAAACAGGTGTTCGTTCTTATGAGGCCTTGGTTTTGCGTTTACAAGTTCCAGCGGAACGCCACCATATTTCATATTTGCCCTGATTGTTCGTCTCATGTCTATTTTATGTGAATGTGTCTGGACTTTTCTTCTAGAACGTTTATTGGCAATTCTTTTCCCTAATCTTTGACAAATTTCAAGCATTCTAGGGTCAAATCTGTTTAATTTAGTTAAATCTTTATTCATCAATTCGCCGTCTCTTTCTAGCTGTTTGACTTCATCTAAAAGAGGCTGGCCGGACAGCATTTTTAACTTTTCATTGTTAATTTTCTCTTTTTGAACTTTTTGAAAAGCAGTATTCTGTTTTTTGATTATATATTTATTAGATTTAGGTCCTCTACCACTATAAGCAGTCCCCTTATTTAATTCATGATCGATTTTTCGTTCTTTTTCAATTTTAAATACTTTTTCAAAAACCTTATTGAATTTAGGAATGTCATACCTGTCTTTTACATAGACTGCCATCAGGGCAGTTTTTAAAAGCTGCCTATCACTTTCACCCAATTCCATATGGATTCTGACCGCTGCCTGAGTACTCCTTATACTTACCGGCAGACCTTCCTGTCTAAGTTGGGCTGATAAATTTGCAATTTTATTTATCATATTATCTCTTGTTTAAAACATCCTTAATGACTCTTTTTTTATCACTTTCATTTTTAATGGCTACGCCAATACTATTTTCAAGAGAATCATTCATGTTTTTAGTGCCCAAATTAGTAACTGAACGGACCCAATCAATAGTTCCCCTAACAGAAGGTTTTTTCATCAAATTAAGGTTACGTATATCATGGACTAATTTTACCACACTTGAAACCACTTCCTCATCAGCTTCAGGTATTCTTGATTTGACAATTTCAATTTCCCTTTCAACTGAAGGGTATGGAATATATAAAAATAAGCATCTGTCCTTGGTTTCGTCAAGAAGTGATCTTTGTGAGTTTGATGTCAATATAACAATTAAATCATTTTGAAGTTGGAATGTGCCCAGATCATTGATGGTTATTTCCTGTTCACCCAATGCCTGAAGCAGAAAGCTTTCAACTTCCTCATCAGCTTTATCAATTTCATCTATTAACAATACTGAATCATTTTCATTTAAAAATGCATTGAGAAGAGGCCTTCTTATGAAAAATTCTTCTGCAAAAATTTTGCTTTCATTATTTGAATCATTCTTTGCGGCTTCCAAGTGCAACAGTTGTTTTTGATAATTCCATTCGCCAACAATCTGTTCAAAAGTTATCCCTTCATAACATTGTATTCTGAAAAAATCTCTCTCAAAAGACTTTGCAATTACTTTTGCAAGCTCTGTTTTACCCACTCCAGGAGGTCCTTCAATAAGCATTGGCCTTCCAAGAAACAATGATAAATATACTGTTGTTGATATTTCATTATTTGAAACATACTCAGAATCTAAAAGTAATTTATCAATGTCTTTAATAGTAATGTTTTCTGTCTGCAAATTTTAACCTTCTTAAATTTTTATAACAATAAATATATTATAGAATAATATAAGTTTTATGTAATTAAATATATATTTTAATAAGGAGTATATATTAATTATATTATAGGAGGATAAAACAATATGGATAAAGGTAATGCAATAATCATAATATTATTGATTTTTATTGTACTTTCTGCAGGAGTATATCTTGTAATAACTGGTACTGGATTTTCATTTAAGTCAAATGACAATGCGAATATCACACCAACAAACCATACAAACATTACTGTGAACAATACAGACAGTAACACCACTACAAGAGACACTGGAGCAGTTGCACCAGATACATCCAGCAGTAGCAGCGACTCACAAAGTTACTCTGTTGATGACTCGCAAAGTGCCCAAAGTACTCAAACGGACACCTATGCTGATCAAGTACAAGACACAAGTCAAAGTGACAGCGGTCAAGCTCAAGCAGGGCAAGACACTCCAACTTCAGACTTTGAATAAAACTAATTTTTAAATTCATCAGGATTTTTGAATAATTCAAAATCCTGAACATATTCTTTTCCAGTAATCATTGCAATTTCTGCTTTTTGAAGTTCAGAACCTAAATACGCTGCATGTTCCATTCTGGATACTAATTCTTTTATTATTATTTCTTCATAGACTTCCTTTGCAGACTGTCCAACTATGACCAAATCAGGCTTGTTTTTCTTAAAATGAGTGGCAATGATTCTGCTGTCCTTTACAGTAGTTCCATAATCAACATTAATTCTGAAACTTCCGGCTTTGTCTCTTATGAATTTTAAAGGTTTTTCACGCCTGGTTTCTGGAACTCCATCCAATTCATTTTCAATTATGTCATTTCTTTTATGCTTATCTTTAAATGCAACCAGATTGATTCCCAAATCCTTTGGAATTGATTTTCTATGTTTGGCTAAAAACATCATTTTTGAGGCGGTTGAAAGCTCATAAACACTTCCTCTTGTTTTACCACTTTCTTCAGGAGTGAATAGGATACTTACACCAAGCTCCATACCAATACCTGCCAAAAGCACATTAACACCACCCGAATCTGCATCCATAAGTTCTGTGACATTACCTACACCAAAAAACATAGGTGCTGGATTCTGTTTGTGGAATTCATGGCATGCAATAATTGATTCAACAATACTGGAACTGTTTACAGGATCCAAAATTAAATCCGCAACATATCTTAAACCTTCAGTATCTTTTATTAATTGATGCATTGCTTCGACCCTTTCTGCAGGAGATTTAGGAGATTTACCTTGAGAAAAATTAGTTGGAAGCAAAACTGCAGGAATATCCTTTTCTTTTAAGATTTCCTGAACTTCAGAATTGTTACCCAAATCCAAACTTAAAACAAAATCTATTCCGGATTCGGCTGCAACTTTAATTTCCTTAGCATTCAGTGTGTCTATGCTTAAAGGCCTGTCACCGACAATCGGCCTTAATGTTTCTATCAATTCAGGAATTTTATCGGAGAAATCCTCACCGGCAGCCATACCTATATCAATCATATCGGCACCGGAATCAACAAAGTATTGGCATTTATTGATTAGAGCTTCCTTTGATAAGAATGGAGCATTTGCAATTTCTGAAAGAACTCTCATCGGGAAATCTTCACCTACTGGGAGATTTCTTATTAGAATATTATTTGGTTTCTGGAGAAGTTTTTCGATGTTTTCCTGATCATTTTCAAATTCTTCAATGAATTTAAAGGCTTCTTTTCGTTTTTCTTCTTCAATCAGTTTGTCTGCAGGTTTATCTTCTGACAGGTCAATATTTCCAACCAAATTAAGAACCATTGCAAGGTCTGCACCATCAGTTGACCCTTTGAAAGTTGGAATTCCGAGTTCTTTTGTAATTTCTTTTGTGCCTTTTTTGATTAAACCGGGAACTAGAATCATGTCAATTTCATCCAGTTGATTTGAAAAACAGGTTTTAATTTCTTTAATAATTTGTCTAGGTGTTAAAAATGCAGCCACTTGAGTATTGTCCGCAATATGGACAATTATATCCTGTTTTACATCTGCAACAACATCTTTTATTAAAGGATATGCCAATTCCCCAGTAATTATTAAAACTTTCATAAAATTTCCCAACCAAATTCTTTATAATATTATTATATTACTTCAATATTATTAAATCTTTTAAAAAAATTAATTTTATTAAAAAATGTTGTTTTATTGTAAAAGAGATTCATAAACTGTATAAAAAAAGAAAATAAATATTGAAAGAGTTATTAAAAAAATAAAGGAAAAACAAAAGATTAAAACAAAAAACTTTAAACAAAATAATTCAAAAATAAAAATTTAACATAAAATTTATATATTTTGTAATTTATAATGATTATACATGATAAATATATGGAGGAAAAATAATGATTGAAATTCGTTTTCATGGAAGAGGCGGACAAGGTGCTGTAACTGCTGCTGAAATTTTAGCAAAAGCAGCATTCAAAGACGGCAATTACTCCCAAGCTTTTCCATTTTTTGGAGTTGAACGTAGAGGAGCTCCAGTCATGGCTTTCACAAGAATTGATGATAAGCCAATCGACTTAAGATATCAAGTATATAATCCAGACTATGTATTAGTACTAGACGACGGATTATTAAATGTAGTAGATGTATTTTCAGGAATCAAAGACAATACTGAAGTAACTATCAATACTACCGAATTTGAAGGCAGTGGAGAACATGAAGTTTACAGTATTGATGCTACTGGAATTGCATTAGACATGTTAGGCAGAAACATTGTAAATACTATTATTTTAGGATATTTCGCTAAGAAAACCCAAGCTGTAAGTATTGATTCACTTTTAGAAGTGATTAAGGAAACATTCCCTGGCAAAATCGGAGAGCTAAACGTAGAAGCTACTAAAAAAGCTTATGATATGGGATAAAAAGGGTGAATATTATGGTAAGTATAGGATGTGTAATTAAAACCCCAGGTAATAGTAAAAATAACAAAACCGGAAGCTGGAGAACATTCAAACCTATTTTAGATAAAGAAAAATGTATTGATTGTGATAATTGTATTATATTCTGTCCAGATTCCAGCGTAAACAAACAACATGATATAAATTACGATTACTGTAAAGGATGTGGAATTTGTGCAAACGAATGTCCTTCCGATGCAATCGAAATGGTAAAAGAATAAAGAGAGTGATTAAATGGTAAAAGAAGTAATGACCTCAAATAAAGCAGTCGCAGAGGCTGTAAGATTAGCTAAACCACAAGTTATTCCTGTTTATCCAATTACTCCACAAACTACAATTTCTGAATACTTAGCACAATATGTTGCTGATGAAAAAATTGATGCTAAATATGTTAAAGTAGAATCTGAACACAGTGCAATCAGTGCTGCTGTTGGAGCTAGTGGTGCTGGAGTAAGAGTATTTACAGCAACATCTTCACAAGGATTAATGTTAATGCATGAAATTTTATATGCTGCAGCAGGTATGAGAGTGCCTATTGTTTTAGCAGACGCTAACAGAGCAATTTCTGCACCATTAAACATTTGGAATGACCAACAAGACTCAATTGCACAAAGAGATGCAGGATGGTTACAAATATATGTTGAAAATGCACAAGAAGCATTGGATACAACTTTAATGGCTTATAAAGTTTCTGAAAATCCTGATGTTTTACTTCCATCAATGGTATGTTTAGATGGATTTATTTTAACCCACACTGTAGAACCTGTTGAAATTCCTGATCAAGAAAGCGTGGATAAGTTTTTACCTCCATATGTCCCAGAACATGCATTTCTTGATCCAAAAGAACCAATGTCCATTGGTAACTTTGCAGACCCAAATTACTATACAGAAGCAAGACATGATATGGAAGTTGCAATGACCAAATCAATGGAAGTAATCCAAAAGACTTGCGATGAGTTTGCAGAAATCTTCGGAAGACAATATGGTCTTGTTGATGCATACAAAACCGAAGATGCTGAAATCATCTTTGTTGCAATGGGTTCACTTTGCAGTACCCTTAGAGTAATGGTGGACCAATTAAGAGAAAAAGGCGAAAAAGTAGGTTTACTTAAAATTAGAGCTTACAGGCCATTCCCTGTTGAAGCAATCAACGAAGCAGTTAAAAATTGTGAAAAAATCGCTGTTATAGATAAAAACTTCTCATTTGGAATTGGTGGAGCGCTCTATGCTGATATGAAAGTTAAAATTGACAAAGAAATCTATGGATTTGTTGCAGGTTTAGGTGGAAGAGACATTACCCCTGACGCAATCATAGAAGCATATGAAAAAACCAAAGTACCAGAAAATGATGTCACCTGGATTGGACTTAGGGAGGAATAGATATGGATATACCTGATAAAGATTTATTAGCACCAGGACACAGAGGCTGTGCTGGATGTGGAGCATCAATTGCTGTAAAATTAGCTCTTAATGCATTAGGCGAAAACACTGTAGCTATTTCTGCTACCGGTTGTCTTGAAGTAATGACTACACCATACCCAGAAACTTCATGGGAAGTTCCATTCATACACGTAGCATTTGAAAACTCCGGTGCTGTAGCATCCGGTGTAGAAAGTGCATTGAGAATTCAAGGAAAAGATGACGTGAACGTTGTTGCTTTCGGTGGTGACGGAGGAACTGTAGATATCGGTTTACAATCCTTATCCGGAGCTATGGAAAGAGGACACAACATGCTCTACATTTGTTATGATAACGAAGCTTACATGAACACCGGTATTCAAAGAAGTGGAGCTACACCATACGGTGCAAGTACAACTACTTCACCTAAAGGAAGTGCAAGTTTCGGAGAAGACAAACCTAAGAAAAATATGCCGATGATTATGGCAGCTCATGGAATTCCATATGTGGCTACCGCATCAATTGCATATCCTGAAGATTATGTCAACAAAGTGAAAAAAGCAGCTGCAACTAAAGGACCAGCATACATTCACTTGCAACAACCATGTACAACCGGTTGGGGATTCCCTTCAGAAAAGACAATTGAAATGGGCAGATTAGCTGTTGAAACCGGATCATGGATTTTATATGAAATCGACCATGGTAACTTTGAAATCACTTACAGGCCTGAAGAAAGAAAACCTGTAAAAGATTACCTATCAACACAAAAAAGATTCAAACACTTAGATGAAGAACACGTTGAAAAAATCCAAAAATATGTCGATGCAGAGTGTAAAGAATTAGGATTATAAAGGAGGAAAACAATGGAAAGTATTGTTGTAAATAGCAGTTTATGTGATGGATGCCTTAATTGTGAAAACATGTGTGCATCAGTCCATAGCGCTAGTAGAATAAAAATAATCGAACATGATTCTTCCTTTTATTCCATTGTATGTCAACATTGTGAAAGTGCACCATGTATAAGAATCTGTCCTACAGAAGCGATTACAGATGAAGGAGTCAATACCGAAAAATGTATTGGCTGCGGATTATGTGTAATGGTTTGTCCATTTGGTGCAATGACTTTCCAATCAAAAGTTGCTGAAAAATGTGACCTTTGTGCTGATAGAGAAGAAGGACCTGCTTGTATAAAAGCATGTACCAAAAGAGCTATTACTGTCGCTGATCCTGAAAAAATCAGAGCCAAAAACCAAGAAAAATACTTGGCTAAAATGGCAGGATTATATGAACCTGACAGCAAAAAAGGTGGAATTGTCCACGTTTTAACAAGTCAAGCAAGAGCAAGACTTGTTTTAGACGAATAAAAAATTATGTTTAAAATAGGAAATTGTACAGATTGTACAACCTGCGGAAGTTGTCAACAAACACCAAATGTTGACACTCCAACTTTATTTTGTATGAATTGCCAACCATCAGATGCCCCCTGCATAGCCATTTGTAAAAATAATGCTTTTTATATATTCGGAGGAGCCATCACTCTTGATTATTCGAAATGCAATGGATGTTTGGATTGTGTTGATGTGTGCCCCCTTGGAATAATTGAAATTCAATAGCTAATTTTAAAAATATTTATTATATTTTAAAATCAAAATAATAATTAATTAAATTTACAAAGGTTATTATTTTGATTACTAAGGATACAATTAAAGATACAGTTTATGAACTTTACAAACAGGCGGTTATCGTTCTCGGCGATGATGTAAAAAAATCACTTGAAGATGCGCTTAAAGTTGAAGAACATGAACTAGCAAGATTAAATATCGAAGCAATATTAAAAAATATTGAACTTGCTGAAGAAAAGGGCATTCCAATGTGCCAAGATACAGGTCTGCCAGTAGTTTTTGTCAAATTAGGTAATGTTGAAGTTGAAAACTTACGTGAAGGCATTGAAGAGGGAATCAAAAAGGCAACTGAAGAAATACCAATCAGGCCAAACATTGTTGACCCTTTAACACGTGAAAATACCAACATCAACATTGGAGATTATATCCCCCCAATAGATATTGAACTGATTGACGAGGATTATTTGGAAATAACCATATTACCTAAAGGATTCGGATCAGAAAACAACAATGCAATGAAAATGGCATTGCCCGCTGAAGGAATAGAAGGAATCAAGGAATTTGTAGTTGAATCCGTTCTAAAAGCAAAGGGCAAACCATGTCCGCCAACAGTAATAGGCGTTGGAATTGGCGGAACTTCAGATTTATGTTTAAAACTTGGTAAAAAAGCGTTGCTTGGAAAAATAGGTGAAAGAAATCCCGACCCTCAAATAGCAAAACTAGAAGAAGAAATTTTAGAAGAAATTAATGCATCAGGAATTGGACCGATGGGACTTGGTGGAAAAACAACCACCCTTGATGTAAAAATCTTAAAAGCACATACACATACTGCCGGCCTTCCGATAGGAGTTTGCGTACAATGCTGGGCAGACAGACATGCAACAACAAAAATATATGATAACTGATTGAATACAATCAATTATCTCCTTTTTTTTAATTTTTATCTGAAGCTACGAGGAGTAGTAGGCCTTGGAATATTATCATGAAACTCGATAGCTACATCCATCATTTCAACAGAAATGTCCCCCATCCTTTCGAATGCTTTGATAACTCTGAATAAATAAATAAAATAGTTCGAACGCTCCTTTTCATCAAATGAACTTTCTGCCATCTGAGTTGCAATCAGATTAATTGATTTGGCTTGAAGAATATGAATCGATTCCTCTAATTCCACCAAATCATCCTTGAGCTCTGTTTTTGCCTCAATAAATGCAGTTATAGCCAAACGAATCATACTTTGAGCGGTTTTATACATCTTTTTTAAATTTTTCATGACAACCTTATCAATTTGATAAACTTCATTAATGGCAAATTTTGCAATATGACCGCAATAATCCCCAATACGTTCCAAATCATATGCGATTTCAGTATAAAGCAAAGATTTTGAAAATTCAGTGTGTTTATCAATATTAAGAATTGTTTCTACAGAAGTTCTAACCTTTTCAACCATATTGTTTGTTGCGTAATCCATTTCCAAAGCTTTTTTTGCTTTATCCTCATCGTTTTCAACAACTGCATCAAATGACGCTTCAAGCTGAGAATGAACATGTTTGGCCATGTTAGCCAACATATCATTAATTAAAACATTTCCAGCAGTATTTGAAGGAGAATAATCAACTAAAGACTCAGTGAACTTCTCATAACTTTTTAAATCAATCATATATGCTCTTTTTACAGTTCCATCCTTAACCAAAGGTTGCAATAACTGAGTAACATATCTGCGGGTAATACCCAATCTTTCTGCAATTTCATCCTGAGTGGACGGATTTTCATATAAAATCAGATCCAGGATTTCCTTTAATGTCTTATCTTTCTTAGCCATCTTATCAACTATTTTTTATAATCGTCTAAAATATCATTGGATTCGAAGTGAATGTCTCCTGAAGACTTATTTATACTAGGTTGAGGCTTTTCACTACCTACATGATCATTAAATTTAATATCAGGATTATTTTGAGCATTTTGCTGTGGTTTATTGACTTTTTTATGTTTTTTTACACGGATGTTTTCCTTTTTAACATTATAATCAAAATCCGCATGTTTAGGAGAGTGATGAACTCTGTGAATATTTTCCTGACTGAAATGTTCTTCATTAATTGAATGTTTGACTACTTCGGACTTATGAGACTTTCTAGCCAAATATAATATCCTGGCCATCACAACTACAAGCAATACAAATGCTATAATAGCTATAGGAAGGTCAAAATATACAAATACTGCATCATAAATGTTAGTTATTGAATTTCCCAGGTCAACAAAACCACGAGCTAAAAATATCAAACCGACTAATGCAATTATGCCTCCGTGCTCCTTTTTTACGAACTCCGGTTTCAATATTAATGGATAAACACTAATAACCAATAAAGCTATTCCTAAAAGCCTGTATAAATTGTTATTTGTCAAATCCTGAATTAACAGGTAAACATTAATGAATGTATAAGGCAGCACACCATATTCGGCAAGCAATGCTAAAATTAACAATAATTGAATTAAAGCTATAACTACTAATGGAAATATGTATGCAATTTCCCATTCGAAACTTGTGTTAAAAGATGTTTTATTCACAGGATTTTCCAATGCCTCAGTAAGCATATTATATAGAACTGATGAGATGACAGAACCTATAATTGTACCTGCAACACCCATAACCGAAGTTAATAATGCAACAAATGC
>NZ_JBGULU010000137.1:0-4044 GCF_045116495.1 Methanobrevibacter sp.
ATGGTGATTGTTCCGTTTGAATCTTCATGAATCACTTCATCATAATCGGTTGTGTCATGAGTGCTCTCGCTAGCTTCGGTATAGTAAACTCCTATAATCAGACCCAAAACACATAAAGTGAATATGAGAAGTATTGTGGTATTTTTCAAGTCCATGATTAATTATTATTTTTTGTAATATATAAACTAAATAGAAAACTATTTTAACCCCTTATGTTCAAAGAATTAATGAAAGCTTAACGAGGTGAGAATATGAAAAGCTTTATTTTAATCCTTTTGGGGATTATTGTAGCATTGCTGATTGTCGGTAGTGCTGTAGCATATTCTTTCATGAATGAATCAGGTGATAATATGGATGAAAACGATTCTAATATAATTGAAAAGATAAAGGATAAAGCAAGTAATGTCGCATCTTTGGAAAGTTCTCAGTCAGATGACGGTGACATTGTAAGCGAAGTGGTGAAATTCAACAGCCAGAATGGCGAAGGATACTATCGTGAAGTCACTTATAGTGATGGCGGCTTCAGACAGTTTGATAAGGATTCAGGCGAACTGATAGGTTCATCCTACAAATCAGATCAGGATAAACTCCCAAGTCTGGAATGATAAAAATGATTTTAAAAGAGTTATTGGAATATTTCAATATTCAGGCTTCATTTCCGGATTATCTTATGGAACAGACCTTCAACAAGGTTTTTCTTGATGGGGAACTGTCTCATGTTGGAAACAATTATAAGATATCAGTTACAACAAGACAGGATGTCACTCATCAGATGTTTTTAAAGCCTGCTGAGGCATATCCTCTTACAATTTTATCAGAGCTTCCGAACGGCTCTCTAAATGGGATGAAATTTGGTTTGACTCCGGATGATGTCGTCTACATTAACAAATTATAACTCTTTTTTATTTTTTTACATTATTGACTGTTTTTTTACTTTCAACTGAATTTCAACTGCTTGATATATATCCTATTTTTTTATTAACTTTTTAATTCTCTATCTGATGTTAATGTTAAATCCGGTTAAGATTAGCTACTTGTTTAGAGATATGTGGCTGTATTGTCAATCGTTTCTTTGTTATAATCAATTCTAAATTTTGGTAAAATTTAACTTCAGAATTCATAATATTAACTAATTTTATATAATATATAATTCAAAAATTATAATATACTAATTTAATAATTTTGTTGATATCATGGACAAAAAAGAGTTAATTAACAGTGGAAAAGTAAAAAGCGTGTATACTACAGATAACGACGATGAAGTCATAATCGAGTTTAGGGATGACATGACTGCCGGTGACGGTGAGAGAAAAGAAGTCATGAACAACAAAGGAGCATACAATGCCGTAATCTCTGCTAAAATATTTAAAGTTTTAGAGGAAAATGGTGTTGCTACCCAATTCATTGACCTTCCAGAACCTAACGTCATGCTTGCCAAAAAGCTTGAAATGATACCTATTGAAGTTATTGTAAGGAATATAGCTACTGGTAGTTTAGTTCGCAAATATCCTATTGAAGAGCGTACTAAATTAGAACCTCCTATTGTTGAAATGGATTATAAGGATGATGAATATCATGATCCAATGCTCAATCGCTCCATCATCAAGGCAATGGGAATTGCAACAGATGAAGAAGTCGATATCCTGATTGAAAGGGCATTGAAAATAAATGAAGTTTTATCAGGATTCCTTGCCGATGCCGGAATCATCCTAGTTGACTTTAAAGTCGAATTCGGTAAGGATAAAGACGGAAACATTCTATTGGGTGATGAAATTTCTCCTGACGGATGCAGATTGTGGGACAGTGAAACACTGGACATGTTGGATAAGGAATTATTTAGAAAAGGAAAAGACGACGAAGTAATGGCTGCTTATATAGAAGTATATGACAGGATTATTCCGGATGATGAAAAGGTGATTTAGATGTTATTTGATATTGAAGTAAAGATTTCTCTTAAAAGCGGTATGTTAAACCCTGAAGCTACAACAATCGAAAGATCTCTCGAATTGCTTGGCTATGAAGTTAAAAACGTAAAAACTGTTGAAACCATCAAATTCCAAATGGAAGGCGAAGACAGGGAAGCAATCAGGGAAAATGTAGTCGACATGTGTGAAAGGTTACTCTGTAATCCTGTAATTCATGATTATAAAATCAATGTCATTCCACAGAACATGGCCTGTGGTAAATAGGGGCGATTCGAATGAAAATTGGTGTAATCAGATTTCCGGGAACCAACTGTGACAGAGATGTTGCACAGGCTGTTGAACTGGCAGGCCTTACTCCAGAATATATCTGGTGGAGTGAAGAAAACCTCACAGACTATGACGGCATCGTTATTCCTGGAGGATTTTCATATGGGGATTACCTGAGGGCAGGTGCAATGGCTTCCATCACACCTGTAATTGATGGGATTAAGGAATTGGTCAAAGAGGAAAAACCTGTTTTAGGAATCTGTAATGGGGCACAGATTTTAGGTGAAATCGGTCTTGTCCCTGGAATTTTCATCACAAATGAATATCCTAAATTCAACTGCGAATGGGTGGAATTGAAGGTAGGAACCTCAAGGACTCCATTTACCAAGGCATTTGAAAAGGGTCAAACTATCCAGCTTCCTATTGCACATGCGGAAGGCAGATTCTACACAGAGGACATTGACCTGTTGAAAGACCAGGACCAAATCGTATTGCAGTTTGAAGGCAAAAACCCTAACGGTTCAATGGAGGCAATCACAAGTGTATGCGATGAATCAGGACTTGTATGTGCAATGATGCCTCACCCTGAAAGGGCATGTGAAGAATTGTTCGGCTCCGATGATGGTCTAAACTTCTTTAAAGGATTTTTATAAAAGTGATTTGAATGGTAGTTTATCTAATTGGTGCAGGTCCCGGCGATGCTGATTTAATAACATTGAAAGCAGTAAAGGCTCTAAACAAAGCAGATGTGGTTTTATACGATTATCTGGCAAATGACGAGATATTGGCCCATGCACCCGAAAGTGCCGAAAGAATCTATGTCGGCAAAAAGGCAGGCGAACACTATAAGACTCAAGATGAAATCAATGAATTAATCATCGAGCAGGCTAAAAGTCATGAAAATGTTGTAAGGCTTAAAGGTGGAGATCCTTTCGTATTTGGAAGGGGCGGTGAAGAAATATTGGCTTTAATGGAACATGATATCAAATTTGAAGTTATTCCGGGAGTTACCTCTGCAATTGGAGCACCAACATCCCTTGGACTTCCGGTAACTCATAGAGCTGTTGCAACATCAGTGACTATTGTAACAGGTCATGAAGACCCAACAAAACCGGAAAGCCAGGTTCATTGGGATTATACTGCCGATACATTAATTATTTTAATGGGAATTGGAAATATCAAAGAAAATACCGCAGAAATCATGAAATATCGTTCCCCTGACACACCGGTATGTGCTGTTGAAAGCGGAACAATGCCTGATGAAAATGTGGTCTTTGGAACTCTTGGTGATATTTCCGATAAGAAAATCAACACTCCTGCCATTTTAATAATAGGGGATGTTGTAAAGCTTTATAAAGATATTTACAATTATCAGGGTGATTAAATGTGTGGAATTGTAGGTTGTATATTAAAAAAAGATGAAGATGTGGCGCCAATCCTTTTTGATTGCATATCCAAATTGGAATACCGAGGATATGACTCAATAGGCCTTGCTACATTCTCACAGAATAAGATACACATTAAAAAAGATAAAGGTAAAATCATAGAAGTTGACAATAAGTTAAATCTCACTGACATGCCAGGAAGTTACGGCATTGCTCATGTTAGATGGGCTACACATGGAGATCCATCAAAGATGAATTCACATCCTCATGTTGATGAGGAAAACACTGTAGCTGTTGTTCATAACGGAATTATTGAAAATTATCTGGAAATTAAGGAAAAATTAACTCTTGAAGGACATGTATTCAAATCAGAAACAGATACTGAAGTCATTCCTCATCTGATTCAAAAGTTCATGGATGAAAAATTTGACCTTGAGCATGCGGTTAGAAAAACAATTGAAGTAATT
>NZ_JBGULU010000138.1:0-9410 GCF_045116495.1 Methanobrevibacter sp.
TATTCATGAAGTTTTAAGTTTATTTTTAAAAATTAAAAGAGTATAATGCTTTTTTCTAAACAAAAAGGTTTATATAACATATTTGCAATAAATATTGTTGATGTGAGAATGTAAACTCACTGAAACTTTAAAAATTGTTATGGAGGTAAATTATTTTGAACAAACAATTATTACTCACTGCTTTTTTGGCACTTGTAGTGATTTTTTCTGCGGGTGTTGTATGTGCAAGTGAAGTAAATGTTACAGATTCATATGCTACTAGCTTAGTAGATGACACATCAGATGTTTCAGTCCCATTGGAGAAAACTGCTGACTCATCAGAAATTTCTGTATCTAGTGTTTCAACTGTTGATAATGATTCATCTAAAGTTTCTCTATCAAGTGAAGAGGTTTTAGGATCTGAAAATTCAAATACTTTATCAACACTAACGTATTCAAATGATGGCGATAATGGGGTTACCAGCCTATCTGTGTCTTCTGAAAAAGGTTATGGGGCAGCTGGTGATGTTTCTTCTACTGTAAACCTTGCAGATACCATCAAATCAAGTAATTTAACTAAATATTATAAAGGAAGCACAAAATATACCGCAACTTTTACAGATGCTCAAGGTAAGGTTTTAGGTAACACAAATGTTAAGATAGTTGTAAATGGTGTTACAAAATCTGTAAAAACTAATGCTAATGGTGTTGCTTCTGTTGCAGTTAATCTTAAACCTGGTACTTATACTGTTGTAGCTACTAATCCGGTTACTAAATATCAAGCAACTAATACATTTAAGATTTTAAGAACAATTAAGGCCAGTGATGTTACTAAGGTGTATACTGACGGAAAAAAATTCACTGCTACATTTTTGAATAGCAATGGTAAAGCTTTAGCTAACAAAAATATTAAATTTAAGATTAATGGAAAAACTTATACTAAAAAAACTAATAGTAAAGGTGTAGCTAGTCTATCAATGACTAACCTTAATGTAGGCACATATAAGATAACTTCTTACAATACTGACGGTTTGACAAAAACCAATAAAGTTAAAGTAGTCAGATCCACTACTTCCAAATTAACAGCTACCGATTATACTTTTGTTAAAGGTAGCAGTAACACTATTAAAGTTACTTTATTGAATGGTTTAGGCTATGCACCTGGAGCTGGCAAAAATATCAAATTCACTGTAAATGGTAAATCTTACACCGCTCAAACTAACAGCAAAGGTGTTGCTTCATTGAAATTGCCTAATTTAAAGTTAGGCACTTATACAGTTAAATATTCATTCAGCGGAAATGCTTTCTATAAAGCTTCAAGCAATTCCAGTAAAGTCAATATTATTGCAGATAAAACACCTACTATTACTGTTAAAAGTGGTACTACTTTTGGAATCGGTTCAGGCAATTCATTCAGTGTTGCTTTAACATCAGGAACTGTTCCTTTAGCTAATAAGAATATTACATTTACATTAAACAATCAGAATTATATTAAAACTACTGACAGTAACGGGGTAGCATCTTTGCCTATCTCTTTGGCTGCTGGTAAATACACTTTAAATTATGCATTTGAAGGAGATTCTATTTATGATGCTAAATCAGGATCTTCAGAAATCACTGTTAAAGCAAGAACTTCTACTTCCTTAAAATGGAATAGTAGTACTTCTTTCAATCAAGGTACTCAAACTTTTAAAATTTTATTATTGGACTCAGCTAAAAAAGCTTTATCTGGCAAATCAGTTTCTTTAACTGTAAACTCAAAAACTTACACTGCTAAAACTGATTCAAACGGTTATGCTACATTCAATGTAAATATTGCCGATAATGGAACTTACACTGTTTCATATAAATATCTTGCTGCTGGCGACAATGACAACGCACCAAGTTCAGGCAGCACCAAGATTACTGTAGTTAAATCATCATCAGTTACTCCTAATGTAAAAAGTGGTTATGGTTACTGGGTTTTCGGTGGAGACATGAATAATGTTAACTTGAATTCTCTTGCTTCTAAAGGCACTACTGATTTATTCTTAAATTATTATGCTGTTGAAAAACATGGTCAATCTGCTGTTGAATCATGGATTGCAAGCGCAAACGCTTTAGGAATGAGAGTTCATATATGGATGCAGGCATTTTATGATGGAAGTTGGATTAATCCGGTTAAAAGCGGATCTGCATATACTTCATTTTTCAACCAAAAAATAGCTGAAGCAAAAAAATATGCTTCTATGAAAGGAGTTGCAGGTATTCATTTTGACTATTTAAGATATCCTGGTACCGCTTACAAAACTACTGGTGGTGCTAATGCAGTAAGTCAGTTTGCAAAATTGGCTTGTGATGAACTTCATAAGCTTAATTCCAAGTTAATTGTTTCATGTGCTATTATGCCTGAAACATCAAGCAATGTTTATTATTATGGTCAGGACTTCGATGCACTTAGTTCATGCATGGATGTAATTGTTCCTATGATTTATAAAGGAAATTACGAAGCATCCACCAGTTGGATTAGTTCAACCACCAAATGGTTTGTAGAAAATTCAAAAGGTGCAAAAATCTGGTCCGGATTGCAATCATATGTATCAGATAGTGATGTAACAAAATTATCTTTAACTGAAATTACAAAAGATGTTAAAGCATCTGTTAGTGCAGGCGCAACTGGTGCGGTACTATTCAGATGGGGTCTTTCCAACTTTGTTGATTTCAAATCAATAAGCGGATCTTCAAGTAGTTCTACAACTACTCCTACATCAAGTTCTTCAACTGGATCTGTTACTATTGCAAATGTTTTAGCTGCAGCAAATACTTTAAAAAGCACTATTGAATCTAAAAAAGCTATTCCTGCAAGTGTTAGTGTCGGTGGAGTAAGTTATACAACTCCTCAATTCTTATATATGATGGCACAGGCTACAGTATTGATTAATTCTGGTAAAACAAGTCAGATTTCATCAGTGTCAGCCAGTGCACCTTCAGGTTCTAGTGGGGATGCTTCAGGTCAATTAGTAAAAGCGGACTATTTAGATGTCGCATCAAGAGTTGCGAATTTCATTTCATCAAATAATCAGGCTCCGGCTTATGCTACTTCAACATTAGGTAATATCAAATATGATAATCTTGTTGATGCATTTGCAAGAATTTTAGCATTTTATAAGTCTAACTCTGCATTGCCGAATTATGTAACAATTAAAGATATTTCATCTTCAAGCAGTTCATCAAGTTCAAGTTCAAGTTCTAGTTCTAGTTCTAACTCTAGTTCAAGTTCCAGTTCAAGTTCTAGTTCTTCAACTTCTAAGACCATTTCAGTTAAGAATATATTAACCGGTTCTACTAATTTGAAAAAGTACATTTCAAATAATGATGAACTTCCAAATACAGTTACTGCAGGCGGTATCACTTTCACCTTACCTGAGTTCTTGTATTTAATGAGTCAAGCTATATCTCAACTTGGAAATTCAAGCACCAAAGATATTACATATATTAAAGGAGCAAGTAGTCCGGAATCTCCATTTGGGGATACCATAAGCTCTCAGCAGTTAACTAAAGATAATTATGTTACTGTAGCCGGAAATGTTGCAAAATTCATTAAGCAATATGATTTGGCTCCTAATTATGCTTCATCTGCTTTAGGAAAAATTGCTTATTCAGAACTTGTAGATTCATTTTCACGTATATTGGATTATTATGCATCTAATAATGCATTGCCATCTTATGTGACAATTGATTATGAAGGAACTAGCGCTGTTATTACAGGCACTGGGTCTGGTTTAAATGAGAAAAATACTGTTAAAGATTTAACTGCTTACTTAAAATCCTCAACTAACTGTCAAGTAGGTAATTCAGCTATCAAATCTGTTGTTAATTCAATAACTAGTGGTTTAACTTCTGATTATCAAAAAGCTCTTGCAATTTATAATTATGTAAGGGACAAAGTTTCCTATAGTTTCTATTATGATACTAGATATGGTGCTGCTGGAACATTATCTGCTAAAACAGGTAACTGTGTGGATCAAGCTCATTTAGTTATTGCAATGGCTAGAACAGCAGGTCTTGCAGCTAGATATGTTCACGGAACTTGTTATTTCACTTCTAGTGGAAGTACATACGGACATGTTTGGGCTCAAATATTAGTTGATGGAAAATGGGTTGTAGCTGATGCAACCAGTGCTAGAAATTCATTTGGAAATGTAGTTAATTGGAATACCAATTCTTACTCTCTTCACGGAATTTATTCTGGTATTTCATTCTAAGCTGTTAAAAATATTTAAATAGTTGATTAATTTAATTATTAATTAACTTATCTTTTTTTATTTATTTTCTACTAAAAATTTAGGCATACCAAAACTTTTTTATACCTTTAACAATATAATTAATACATATTAAATCAAGGTGAACATCATGGCTGAAAAAATTAGTGATAATATTGAGGAATATTTGGAAGTTCTTTATCGTAATGGTAGTAATGGAGATCAAGTTTCAACAACAACTTTATCAAATGAGTTGGGCATAGCTCCAGGCAGTGTAACACAAATGCTTAAAAAATTAGAAAATTTAGGTTATATTGAGTACACTCCATATAAAGGTGCAAAATTAACCGATGAAGGAATGCAAATTGCTCAAAAAATTACTAGAAAACATAGGATTTTGGAAAAATTCTTAATGGATGTTTTAAAAGTCAAGGAAGAAAATATTCATCAGCAAGCCTGTGAAATGGAACATACCTTATCCGATGAAGCGGAAAGGGCTATATGTACAATGCTGAATAATCCTGATTTATGTCCTGACAATAATGTGATTCCTGCATGTAACTTTGATTTTGACAGTTGCCATGATTGTTATTCTCAAAAAGATTTTGATCAGGTGATGAACAGGAAATTTAATCTCTTATCAATTTCCGAGTTGACTTCAAATGCTGAAGGAACTATTTCATTCATTCGCGGAAGCAGTGAACTTTTGGATGAAATTGCTGATAAAGGTATTAAAGTTGGCCATCATTTAATCTATGAATTCAATGAAAATCGTATGGGTCCTAATTATTTGGTCACTATTGATGATAATGAGTTGGATATTTCATTAGAAATGGCTAATAATATTTTTATTAGAATCTAACTTTTTTTTCTTTTACATAAATTTTATATAATATTTATTTCAAAATTATTAGCATTAAATATAATTTATTTCTTTTTTGGTGTTTTAATGCGTGGAAATTTATCTAATGAAATTGTATCTGTTAAAATTGAAGAAGGTAGTAAAAGGCCAATTGCTTTACATGAAAAAAGTAACTTTGGTAAAATCGAAGCTGATAGTCTCAATCTTTCTTTAATTGAAGCATGCTATTTATTGGAGAAAGGACGTTTGAACATCTATGAGGATGATATAGAATGCACCATTGGTTATATAATTGATCTTTTAAAGGAACAGGACAATTACGCTAAATATATTGTTTACCGTGATTTGAAAGACCGTGGTTATGTTATTAAAACAGGATTTAAATTTGGTTCGGAATTTAGATTGTATGATCGTGGAAGGTCTCCAGGTCATGGCCACTCAGATTATCTGGTTAAAGTCATCTTTGAAAATTATAATATTGATGCACTGGACTTTGCAAGTTATATTAGGGTTTCTCATGGTGTAAATAAGAAACTTCTTTTAGCCATTGTAGATGATGATTTTGATATTACATACTATAATATTGAATGGACAAGACCCTAATTTAAATTAAAGAAATCTATTATATTTTAACATAATTTTTTATTAAACATTATAATTATTGATTCAGTATTTAATTTAATATATGTGTAGGTGATAATGTGGAAAATTTAATTGATCCATGGGCATCATTTAGCCTAGATTATGATAAGTTGGTTAATCAGTTTGGTATCGGTAAAGTTTCAGATATCATTGATGAAATAAAAAATCCTCAGTTGCTCATGAAAAGAGGGGTAATTTTTGGTCACAGGGAATTTAATGAAATAAATAATTTGATAAACCAGAATAAAGACTTTGCAGTTGTTACAGGTATGATGCCAAGTGGTCAAATGCATATTGGTCATAAAATGGTTGTTGACCAGTTGAAATGGTATCAGGAAAAAGGCGCAATGTTGTCCCTGCCGATTGCGGATTTGGAATCTTATGCCGCACGTGACATGAGCTTTGAAAAGGGTCGTCAGATTGCAGTCGATGAATATTTAACCAATTGGATTGCATTGGGATTGGATTTGGAAAAAGACAATGTAAATGTTTATCTTCAATCACAAAATAAGGCTCTTCAGGATTTGGCGTTTATGGCATCCAGTAAAACTAATTTTAATCAGTTGAAAGCTATTTATGGTTTTACACCTTCAACCAATATTGCACATATTCAGGCACCATTGGTTCAGGTTGCTGATATTTTACTTCCACAGATTGAAGAATTCGGAGGTCCGAAAAAGGTCGTTGTCCCTGTAGGAATTGATCAGGACCCTCATATCAGATTAACAAGAGATATCGCTCAAAAGCTTCATGAAGATTTAGGATTTTTAACACCTGCCTCTACATATCACAGGTTCCTGACAGGTCTGACAGGAGATAAGATGAGCAGTTCCAAACCATCTACTGCGATTTATCTTAACGATGATACTGCAGAAGCAGTTAAAAAAGTTAAATCTGCAAAAACCGGTGGAAGAGAAAGCTTAAAAGAGCAACAGGAATTAGGTGGTGAAGTCGATAAGTGTGTAATTTATGAAATGCTGCTTTACCATTTAATAGAAGATGATGAAGAACTAAAACAGATTAGAACTGACTGCTTAAATGGAACTCTCCGCTGCGGGGACTGTAAAGTAAAAACTGCAGAACTGATGGAAGAGTTCTTCGATGATTTGCACGAAAAACAAGTTGAAGCTCGCGAAATTGCTAAAACCTTGATATAATGATTTTCAATGAAATCAAATTAGCATTCAGTGAAAATAAGTTAGCTATTTATCTTTCAATAGCTATACTTTTTATTTCTTTAATTTTGGGCTATATTTTAGAACCGTATCTGGTCAGCTATTTGAATCCTGTTGTTGATGATTTAACTCAAAAGGTACAAACAGGCGTTATCAGATTAACCTTTGCCGATATATTCTTCAATAATATTCGAATTGTTTTTCAGATGTTTATTTATGGAATTGCATTTTGCTTTTCTGTTATTGTATTGGCTTTCAACGGATTTTTTGTAGGATATTATGTGGCGATTTCAGATAATGCATTATATACGATTCTTTTGATTGTTCCCCACGGAATTTTTGAATTTTCATCATGTATTTTAGCATGTGCAAGCGGATTGGTTTTATTTAATTTCATATATAAATTCCTAAAAGCTACCTGGGGAAATGATAAGGGCTCATTTAAGGAAATCTTGATTGATTCATTTAATGCAAGCTCAAAAAAACTAAAGCAGGCAATTATTCTATTGATAATAGCTTCAGTTTTAATGGCGATTGCCGGTGTTTTTGAAGTATATTTCACAATACCAATTGCCAAATTTATCCTTTCGGTTTTAAGTTAAACTTTTATACAAATAATTAAAAAAATATTAGTGTGATTTTATGATAAGATGTGTTTCATGTGGACAAGAATACGATGACGATGAAGTAATCTACACCTGTGAAAAATGTGGATCTGTACTTGAACTCGTCAATGAAATTGATGTTTCTAAAGATATATTTGATGGTAGAAGAGATAATTTATGGAAATTTAAGGAATGCATTCCTGTAGATGAGAAAAAGATTGTTTCTCTTGATGAAGGTGGAACTCCATTCTGCAAATGCGATAAATTAGGTGAAGAACTTGGAGTAAACTTATATGTTAAAGTGGAAGGTTCCAATCCGACCGGCAGTTTTAAGGACAGAGGTATGACTGTCGGTATGACTAAAGCTATGGAATTGGGAGTGAATACTGTAGGTTGCGCTTCCACTGGTAATACTTCTGCATCATTATCTGCTTATGCGGCTCGTGCAGGATTAAGATGCATTGTATTTTTACCTTCAGGCAAAGTTGCTTTGGGCAAATTAGCTCAGGCAATGTTCCATGGTGCTGAAGTAATGTCCATCAATGGAAACTTTGATGAAGCTTTAGAGGCAATGACTGCTCTTGCATTGGAAAAACATCTTTACTTATTAAACTCAATTAACCCATACAGGCTTGAAGGGCAAAAGACAATCGGTTATGAAATTGTCCGTGATTTGGGCTGGCAATCTCCTGACAGGATAATTTTACCTGTAGGTAATGCAGGAAACATTTCAGCTATTTGGAAAGGGGTTAAAGAGTTTTATGATGCCGGATTTATTAAAGATTTACCAATGATGACAGGTATTCAAGCTGAAGGGGCATGCCCGGTTACTAATGCATTTAAAAAAGGAGATAAAAGAGTTGTCCCTGTTGAAAACCCTGAAACCATTGCTACTGCAATTCGTATTGGTGCTCCTGTAAGTGATATTAAAGCATTGAATGCAATTTATGATTCTAACGGATATTCCGAAACCGTAACCGATGAGGAAATTCTCGATGCTCAAAAGTTACTTGCAAGAACTGAAGGTGTAGGTGTTGAACCGGCTTCTGCCGCATCTATTGCAGGTCTTAAAAAACTTGTAGAACAAGGTGTAATTGATAAAGGTGAAACAATAACCTGTGTAGTTACCGGACATCTGCTTAAAGATCCTAACACTGCTATTGACGCTTGTACCCAACCAACACAAGTGGATGCAGATATAGACACTTTAAGAAAAATTTTAATGAATAAATAAGATTTCATCATAATCTTATTTTTAAATTTTATTTTCAATTTTGCTTTTTATTTCTAATTCTTTTCGATATAATTTACACTTTTTTTGTTTTAAGTATTGTATGAAAAACATTTTCAAAGATAATACATGCACTTTTTAGGTTATTATATTTTGCTTTTTAGTGTTGAAATTTTTAAAAATTAACCCTATTAAACCAATATATTTATATATAAGCAAATTTAGATTATTTATTAACAAAATAATGAGGTGAAATAATGAGTGAATTACCAATTGCTCCTGTAGGAAGAATATTAAAAAATGCTGGTGCACAAAGAGTAAGTGATGACGCAAAAATTGCATTAACCGAAGCTATCGAAGACTGCGGTAATGAAATTGCAGCAAAAGCTGTAGGATTTGCTCGTCACGCTGGTAGAAAAACTGTAAAAGCAGAAGACATCAAATTAGCAATCAAATAGATTTGCTTTTTTAATGTAGATAGTATTTATTACTATCTCTTTTACACTTTTTTAAAATTTTGATTTTTAATTTTTATTTGCATTATCTCTTATTTTGGCTTATTTTTACAAACATTTATATACTATACTGACCAATTTATTATTGTCTAGTTCTCTAGAATTATTTCATTAATTACTAAATTTTTATTTTTAGTTTTGCTAAAAATTATATGAAATT
>NZ_JBGULU010000139.1:0-6177 GCF_045116495.1 Methanobrevibacter sp.
CCAATCCCCATCGGAACATATCCAAATGTGATTGGAATGCCCTTCTTAGCACCATCAATAAATTTAGCTTTTCTAGAAATAATAAACGACTCCAAAAATTAAAATGAAAAAAAGAAGTAATTTAACTAAGTAAATTACTAATCTGGTCTATTGTAATTAGACCTAAAACCTTCATGTCATCATTAACAACAGGAAGACAGGATATATCGAATTTGCGCATTTGACGAGCAATATCTTCGATTGAATCATTTCCATGACAATATTTTACAGTTGTTGTCATTATGTCTTTCAAGTGATTGGAATTGGTAGCTATTGATTTTGACAAGTCCCAACTTGTTACAATTCCAATTAGCTTATAGTCATCAGTTACAACAGGAATATGAGTTACATGCTTATCCAACATTAATTTAGCTGCATCCTGAACATCAGCATTCTCACGGATTGTTACTACCTCTTCCATCATTATATCTTCAACAATATTATCTGACAGGAATTTTGATAAAATGAAGTTAAGCTGTCCTTTTTCAAGCAGGAATGCATCATGACCGTAGTTAGACTTTATTTCTGAAAATGACACTTCAACATCATTGGCGTTAAGTGCAGTTACAATCTCAGTACTCTGTTCTGTTGGATATAGCCAATCTGAATCCACTGAAAGCACTTCAACCTTACATTCAACATCTTTAAAACCGTCAATAAGAGAGTTAGTAACTGATAAATCAAATAAATCCACTGCTTTTGTAATGTATAGGTAACTGTTGGCATCGAAACGTTTTACAAATGATTCCCCCTGATATTTCAAGTAGCTCTCAACCTGAAAATCAACAGTAAAATCATAGCTTATTTCATCCTTATCCTGAAGGCCACGTCCGAACTTGATGTCCATTGATTCATCACTGAGATAGGTAATGTGAGCTATCATACGTGCAAGAGACAGACCATTTCTTGGAATTTCACCGGTTTCATAATAGTTTCCGGCATTCCAGTTAGGATCTGAAAAGATTGATTGTCGGCCCACCGCATTAAATGCAATCTGCTGCGGATAAGACATTGCTGCTGTAGCTATCGGCATTGCCTTTTTCATCATTTTAGGATATGACACCATCCATTGAAGGACTTGCATTCCGCCCATTGATCCTCCGATAACTGCATATAACTGATTAATATTAAATGATTCAACTAATTTTTTCTGGACTTTGACCATGTCTTTGATTGTTATTACTGGAAATTCAAGTCCATATTCCTTGTTTGTTTCCGGATTGATTGAGCTTGGTCCTGTAGTTCCTTTACATCCACCTAATACATTGGAACATATTACAAAGTATTTTTCAGTATCAATCGCTTTTCCAGGACCTATTACAATTTCCCACCATCCTGGTTTTTTAGCTCCTTTGTGCCATCCTGCAGCATGTGCATCTCCAGTTAAAGCATGGCAGATTAAAATAGCATTGGACTTTTCTTTGTTAAGTTCTCCATAAGTTTCATAAGCAACAGTTACATTATTGAGAGTTTTACCACTGTCTAACTTGATTTCTCCTTCTATTTCAAGAGTTTTTGTCTCAACAATGCCTACAGATTCTTCATTCATTTAAAACACCGAAATTTTTAATTTTTCTAAAGCTACTTTGGCAGCTGCTTGCTCTGCTTCTTTTTTATTTTTTCCTCTTCCAATACCCATTTTTTCTCCGTCAATAAGTACTGACATTATAAATGTTTTATCGTGAGGAACTCCAAATTCCTCTACCAATTCATATGATACTTCAACTTCTTCAGCATCGCCGTATTCCTTTATGGCGGATTTATAATCCCTAAAGAATATTTTTTCTTCATCAATATAGTCGAATATGTATTTGGCTATAAATTCCTTTGCAAAATCCATTCCCTGATCAATAAATAATGCTCCCAAAAAGGATTCGAACAAATCTGCAGTAATTGACAATACCTCGTTTTTGGTTAAATTTGATTCTTCAACTTCAATATTTAGATAATCCGGCAGATTCAGTTCATGGGAGTAATATATCAGTGCATTCTGACATACGTAATTTGCCCTTAACTTAGTTAGTTTTCCCTCTTCATAATCAGGGTATTTTTTATAAAGATATTCTGAAATGATTAAATTTAAAACTGCATCTCCCAAAAACTCCAATCGTTCATAATTATAATCCAAATCATGTTTTGTACTGTAAGAACCATGGGTAAATGCAATATGGTATAAATATTCATTATCAGTGAAAATGCCAAATCTGTCAAATAAATTCATATTAAAAGCCCAACTTATTCAATATATTATTAAATATGGAATTTGGATTATATATAATTATTATATAACGATAGTTATAAATATTACTCATCAAATGCTCTCGCCGATTTCATTTATATAAGAAATATCAAACTAATACTAAAAAGGATTTGGTAAAAATGATAATAAATTGGAAAGAAGAAATAACAAAAGTCGACCCGGACATAAAATTTAGAGCACAAGGCGGATGGTTAAAAACCGTTGAAAAACTAGACAAAACTGTAAAAAATGGATATTCCCTTGTCGGAAACTTTGTACAGGCAGGAGACTTTGAAGAAGATTACTCAGAAGGAGTATATCTGGACTGCAACAAGGAAGGAACCGCCAAAAAACCGCAGCTTGACTACAGATTATTCAGATTCAAGGACGGTAAGGTAAGATTGCTTGACATGGTGATTGATGGCTCTCATGGCTGGGCGGTTGATTTATGGGAAGCGGTTGAAGACGAATTTTAAAAAAAATAAATTAAGAAATTTTGCCTCTTGGCTTAAATTTCGAAAATCCTGTAACCTGAACATTCTCCCTGTCATCAAGACAAGTTGGTTTTTGCAGAAGTATTATCTTATGGTCCAGATTTTGAGGGAAATTTTTCCCTTTACCTTCAACCATTCCGCGATAGCTAACTCTGGACTCGCCTGTGTCACTGATATTAATGGTTAATTTTTCAGATGAAATAACCTCATCAAAAAAATTCTCCAAATCCATAATGTCAAAAACCGGCGCAACATAGCTTACAGCCATCAGACCATTCTGATTTTGACGAATTTGAACCCTTTTTTGGTCAAGGTCAATGCTTTCATTAGTTCTAAGTCGTCTCAGAGTAATCTTATTTGAAAAATCATCATTAAACATGGTATCTACTCAATGTGGCAAAATTCACAACAGGCACAGGTTGGCTCGAAATAGGAATCCTCCGGTTCAACAATAGCTTTCTGTGCAAACAGAGTTACATTGAATTTCGGATGATACTCATTGCTGACCTCTTTTGTTATTGGAGATAATCCCCTATAATAAACAGGTCTATAACCAGTTTGTGAAATGTCAAAGTAAAATTTTTCACCGGTTGCAAACTTGTTGAAATATTTTTCAAGTTCCAATGCCTGTTTTGGAGTTATTGAAAAAGTAAATCCCATGGTATCATCACTTCTTTGCCTAATTCCTGCATTGGAAATGTCAACAGCCAATATGTCATCGTTGCCTCTTATAAAAACAACACAATTTTCCAGGTTTACATCGTTTTCACGTGCAATATCATTTAAATCAGTCATGTAAGACCTCCTAAACATAATATAATTTAAATTGTTATATAAGTTTATCTGAAAAATAGTTTATAAAATGGTCAGTGAGTGAAAAGTAACTTTAAAAATAGATTTGAGAGAAGATTAATTGAATAATCTTCAAGGTTTCAACCAACTTATACTAATCTTTGTCTAGTAGTTGGTTTTTTATTTTGCCAACTGTATCTCCTTAATTTTTTGGATTTACCGAATCCGCAAGAAGCACAGACTTTTTTACGTATGTGATAAGTGTTTCTACCACATCTTCTACATCTGATATGGGTCTTTTTATTCTTTTTACCCATTGATGGAGTTCCCTTAGACATTGATACACCTCCCTAGCAATAGTTAAAATATGATCGAATAATTATTGAATAATATTTATGGTGAAATATAAACAATATTGTCTCCTCTGATGAGTACAACACCGAGTCTTCTAGTTACTTCTCCGTCTTGTAACTCTTCTGCATCATTAAGAACTAAATTCATGTGTAAATCAAAGCTCTTAAGTATACCTCTAAATTCACGATCTCCTTTGAGTTTTATTAAAACTGGAGAGTCCACAGATTTTCCTAATGCGTCAAGTGGTCTTTGAACATTTTGTCCGCTCATTATATCACCTTATATTATCAAAATTTTAGTTTTTAAAATATAATCAAGTTAAGATAAGACAAAACCTAATTAAAACTAATACTATTAAATATAACTAACCTACTATATAAATGTTACCTTATTTTAGCCCAAAATAATGGAAAAATAATGTCAGTATTAATTAATTAGCATAACTACTATTTAAAATACTCATCAAATGCTCTCTCGCACATTCCTTAAATTAAAACACCAACATAACTATTAGCACCCAACCATCACCGGTAATACCATGAACTTCAACGAAGAAAAATATATCAGCCTAATCATGTACATACTGTTCAGATCCATGAACAAACCGAATTTAGGAAAAACAGTCCTCTGCACAGTAATGTACTTTATTGACTTTAATTTTTACGAGCTTTACGGAGATTATCTAACAAAAGAAACCTATATCAAATCCCGACGGGGAATAAAACCAAAACATTTCAGGAAAATCACAGAGGAACTGATATCCAAAAGAAAACTGTTCATGAGAAAAGAGCCATACTACAACCGGACAATCCACAGATACTACCTGACAATCATCCCCAGCCTAAAATTCACATCAAAAGAGCTTGGAGTGATTAACTCATGTATCGAAACACTGACAGACAATAACGCCAGCACAATAACACAATATGCCTGGCAGGACAAACCTCTGATGAATGCCAAATTGGGCGAAGAGATAGATTACAATGACGTGTTTTTGAGACACAACAAATAGGTTTATTTATTTAAAATACAATAATATTATTCATTAATATATTGTGGGATAATCATGGCTATAAAAGTTAAAAAAAGAAATTTCTTAAAAAAGAAAAAAATTAAAGCGATAAAATCAGAATTGGGTGAATACAGCAGTTTGCTTGAAGGAAAAAAGAATGTTGAAATACTTGAAGCAGAACCTAATTCATTTATTCTGGTAGATGGCGAACCATACATCATAATTATTGATGATAAACCATTTCCAACACTAAAAGCAGCCCTTGCCAATCAGATTAATGCAAAAACCGTAACTGTCGATATGGGAGCAATCAGATTCGTAAGTAACGGTGCAGACATCATGAGCCCAGGAATCGTAGCCACCTCCGAAGGAATTGAAGCCGGCGATATTGTATTAATCATTGATGAAACCCATGGAAAACCTCTAGCAGTTGGAGTAAGTCTAATCAGCGGTGAAGAAATGGTTGCAAACGATTCAGGAAAAGCGGTAGCAACCAAACACTATGTAGGCGACGACATTTGGAACTTTGAAATATAGAGGTGATGGAAATGGCAGAACTGAGATACCGCGCAGGAAAAATCAAAGACCCACAAGTTCACAAAATCGGAATAATAGCACTTGGATCACACCTGGAAAACCATGGCCCTGCACTGCCAATCGATACTGATGCAAAAATAGGTGCACACATTGCATTTCAGGCATCACTCATCAGCGGAGCCAAATTTTTAGGAATAATATTCCCTGCATACGAACTGGATACAATTGACCATGGAGTCCATGTTTCCCTTGAAGTGCTAAAGGAAAATGTTATTTCCACACTTAATTCTGCAAAAAAATTCCTGGATATTGAAAAAGTAGTCATCGTCAATGCACACGGTGGAAATATACCGTTAATGGCAGAATTATGGGACATAGAAGACAAAACCGATTTAGCCATAACATTCAACAACAAGGTAATCTCATCAGAAGGTCCTCACGGAGGAAGCGGAGAGCTTTCAATGGCCAAAGTTTTAGGCATTGTCAATGAAGACGAACTAGAAAACCAGGCAAATGTCGATGAATATGAGGAAGTTGGCCTACATGGATTTACCCAAGCACGCAGAGATGACCCTAACATTGAAGAAGGTGCACTGGACGTTGAAGAAAACGGTGTTTATATAGATGAAGACTACGGAAACAGACTGTTCAGTTTAGCTATTAACGCAGTTTTATTTGATATTGAAAAATTATTAGATTTTTAAAAAAAA
>NZ_JBGULU010000140.1:0-11753 GCF_045116495.1 Methanobrevibacter sp.
TTAAAACAGACTGTTCCTACTGTAAATGGAGTGCCGGATATTGATGTAATGCCTTCATGTTATGTCATGGCCGATAATGACGGTAAATACACTCTTGAAAAAGCCCAATACAAATCAACTATCAGTAGAGATAGTAAATGCTTGTATTTATATGGTAAACTGTCAAAATATAATTTCTTTTTAACAAAAGACTGTCCAACAATCAAACATATCATAAAACGTGAAAAATGGAATGTGATTGAACAGGCAATCAATATTAAAATTGTTAAAAAGAATCAATACAACTACTGGCCAAGTTCAATTACCGTTTCAGTTAAAGGAAAATCATTAACCTACTCTGAAGTTCGTGACACCCAAAATACTGGATATACCTGCGGACCTACATCTGCCAGTGTCTGCAGTCAGGCATTGAGGAATTACTATTCTGAAAAATTCTTCCAAAAGCAGGCAAATGTGGTTAGTGGAGTAAATATCCCAGTTCTTAAAAGTGCCTTGGATAGAAACGGTTTTAAAACATCTTATTACTATTCTGTTGACAGTGCCGTAAAACAATTGAAAAAAGGAGGAGTCGCATTAATAGCTTTCCTGCCTAATCATTATGTATCCATCATTGATGTAAGTCCTGACGGCAAGAAAATCCTTGTCAGCAACTCTTACGGAAAGTATGATGTTGGTGGAGACAGTAGGGTTCCAACCGATTGGGTATCATTAAGTTATTTCAAATCTAAGTTTGCTGGAGTTGGGCTGGTTGTTAAACTCAATTATAAAATAAGTACCACCAGTAAAAATCAGCTAAACTGTTTCTACAATAGTATGGGCTCCAATTGGATCAGGCAAAACGTCAATGAAAGAATTCCTGACATAGGGCTTTAAAATTTTAGCTTAATTTAGCTTTTCAATATCTGTGTGATGTTTTTCACAATAGATATTGATTTTTTACTATTTTTTTACATTAACGACAGCTATTTCTCATTTTTGCAAAAAATATTATTTCTGCATTTTTTAGTGTATAATCCTTAATATTTTCTTTAATGGAAATGATATTTTGAGTATTTTTATTGGTTAAAAACTAACTTTATATATTGTATTATTCATAGTATTAATATAGAATAATAAAATAATATAATATACAATTATAAATAATTTAAATGAAGTATTGGTGATAATGTGAGTGAAATAGCTAGAACATTTACATCAGAATCAGTAACTCAGGGACACCCTGATAAAGTTGCGGATATTATTTCTGATGCGATATTAGATGCTTATATGGCGCAAGATAAATATTCACACGTAGCATGTGAAACTTGTGTTACAACCGATTTTTGTATGGTATTTGGTGAAATAACCTCATCAGCTCATATCTCAGAAGAAGAAATTGAAAAAATCATAAGGGATACAATCATTGAAATCGGTTATGATAAACCTGATTTAGAATTTGACGGTCATACTTGTGAAGTACATAACAGGCTCCATGAACAATCTGCGGATATTAATCAAGGAGTTGACCGTGGTGATGAAGAAACCGGAGCAGGAGATCAAGGTATGATGTTCGGTTTTGCAACTGATGAAACAGAATCATTAATGCCTTATCCAATCGATCTTGCTCGTAAATTAACTAATAAATTAACTGAACTCAGAGAAAGCGGTGAAATTCCATATTTAAGGCCTGACGGTAAAGCACAGGTATCTGTAAATTACGATGAAGAGGGCAATGTTGTTTCACTTGATGCAGTGGTATTGTCAACTCAGCATGATGAGACAATGTCTGATAATCAAGAGCAATTAAAGGAAGATATTCGTGAAAAACTCTTTAAAGCGGTTATTCCAGAAAACTTAATCACTGAAAATACTAAAGAACATATTAATCCAACCGGTAAATTTGAAATAGGCGGTCCTCACGGAGACGCCGGTTTGACCGGCCGTAAAATCATCGTCGATACCTATGGAGGATATGCACGCCATGGTGGAGGAGCATTTTCAGGAAAAGACTGCACTAAAGTAGATAGAAGTGCATGTTACATGGCAAGATACATTGCAAAAAACATTGTAGCAAGTGGACTTGCTTCCAAATGTGAAATTCAATTATCCTATGCAATTGGAGTTGCAGAACCAACTTCAGTAATGGTGGATACCAAAGGAACTGGTGTTGAAGGCGTTGATTTCGAGAAAATCGTTCGTGAAAACTTTAAATTAACTCCTGATGGAATCATCGAAACACTCCGTTTAAGAGACACTTCCTATAAACAAACCGCCAAATACGGTCACTTCGGTATTGAAGGCCTTCCATGGGAAGAAACCGATAAAGTCGAAGACTTGAAGAAATACATTAAAAATTAAAACTTTCCTTTTCAGGTAAAGTTTTTTTCTATTTTTTTTTATTTATTCTTTTTTTAATTTCAATAGTTTTTCATCTAATAACTGTCTTTTTATTTTAGTCTTTTTTGAAGACTTCATTTGCCCAATTTGTTTAAATATTTTTTAAATATTTAAAATATCCAATATTCATAAAAACCTTTATTTATTATCTAAAACAAAAAGATACATATTATAAATTATTAATTTTGAGGAGTTACAATGCCAATAAAAGAGGCAGAAAAATCATACAATCATGATAAAATAGAAAAGAAAGTTCAAAAATTCTGGAAACAGGAAGAAACTTTCAAAAAAGTTAATGAACTTAGAGAAAAAGGTCCAAGATACTCATTTTTAGATGGACCGCCATATTGTAGCGGTAAAATCCATTTAGGTACAGCTTGGAATAAAGTAATTAAAGATTCTTACTTAAGATACAAGTCTATGAATGGATTTAGCTTAAGGCGTCAGGCTGGATGGGATATGCATGGTCTTCCTATTGAAAATAAAGTAGAACATCTATTGAATATCCAATCCAAACAGGAAATTGAAGAGATTGGAATTGACAAGTTTGTTGATAAATGCAGAGAATTTGCATTAGAAAACAAAGTGGCTATGGAAGAACAGTTCGACCAATTGGGTGTTTGGATGGATTGGGATGAACCATACATGACTTTAGATCCAAAATACATGGAATCTTCCTGGTGGACACTTAAAAGAGCAAACGAACAAAATTTACTTGTTAATGATCAAAGGGTAATCAGCTGGTGTCCTCACTGTGGAACTGCACTTGCAGCTGCTGAAATTGAATATGAAGAAAAGGTTGACCCTTCCATTTATATCAAATTCCCTGTAAAAGGAGAAGAAAATACTTATTTCCTGGTTTGGACAACCACTCCATGGACACTTCCGGCAAACATGGCAATCTGTGCAAATCCAGAATTTGATTATGTTTACGTTTCAAAAGATGGTGAAACTTACATTTTGGCCGAAAACTTGATGGAAACTGTACTCGGAAAACAAATCAAGATTCACAGAACCAAAATCCCAGCAGAATCAGAAGATGAAGAAGATAAAATCATAGAAGAAAAAGAAGTCTTATATGAAGTAATCAAAACTGTAAAAGGTGAAGACTTAATTGGAATGAGCTATGACTACATTTTAATGGATGAAGTTCCGATACATGCTGAATTTGATGAGATTGATGCAGTACACAAGGTACTTGCCGGTGATCATGTAGAACTAGGTGAAGGTACAGGTCTGGTACATACCGCACCGGGACATGGTCCGGACGATTTTGAAGTGGGTCAGGCTAATGGAATTCCAATTTTCTGTCCTGTTGGAGAAGACGGTTGCTTTACTGAAGACGGTGGAAAATACGCAACTAAGTTCACAAAAGATGAAAATACTCAAATAATTAATGATTTAGAAGAAAAAGATTTAATGTATAGGTCTGAAACCATTGAACACAGATACGGAGTATGCTGGAGATGTAAAACTCCTATTATCTATAGAGCTACCAAACAATGGTTTTTAAAAGTAACTGACATTAAACAAAAAATGTTGGATGAAATTGAAAAGGTAGAATGGGTACCTAAATGGGCCGGTGAAGGCAGATTCCATGACTGGGTAGATAATGCCCGTGACTGGACAATTTCAAGACAAAGATTTTGGGGTATTCCTATTCCTATATGGGAATGTCCTGATTGTGGAGAACTAAAAGTTATCGGTTCACTTTCCGAATTGAAAGCTGAAGCATTAAATGAAATCAATGTTTCCGATTCAGAACTTATTCACAGACCGTATGTTGATGAAGTTGAAGTGAAATGTGATAAATGTGGTCAGACAATCAAAAGAATCCCTGACGTATTGGATGTATGGATTGACTCAGGGGTAGCAGGTTGGGCTTCACTTTACTATCCTGAAGAAAAAGATAAATTCGAAGATTGGTTCCCATATGACTTTATTACAGAAGGTCATGACCAAACCAGAGGATGGTTCTACTCACAACTCGGTACAGGGGTAATTTCTATGGGTAAAAGTCCATATCAAAAAGTATTGATGCATGGATTCGTATTGGATGAAAATGGAAATAAGATGTCCAAGTCATTAGGAAATGTAGTGTCTCCTGAAGAAGTAATTGAAAAGTATGGTGCTGACGTTTTAAGATTCTACTTGTTATGGGCTTCAAAACCTTGGGATGATTTAAAATTCGTTTGGGAAGAGCTCCTTAACATTAACAAAATGTTTAACATTTTATGGAATGTATATGTATTTTCAACTACCTACATGTCTTTGGATGAGTTCAATCCAGTTGGATTAACTGAAGATGACATGATTTTAAGGGCTGAAGATAAATGGATCATATCTAAGGCAAATACTCTTGTAAAAGAAGTAGCTGAAGATTTGGATAAGTTATTCTTCCACAACGCTACCAGAAAAATCAATAATTTCATATTGGAAGATTTAAGTCGCTGGTATGTAAGACTCATCCGTGGAAGAACATGGGTTGAAAGTGATGACCCTGATAAATTGGGTGCATATTACAGTTTATACACTGCACTTATAAAGTTAATTTCCGTATTATGTCCAATAGCTCCTCACGTATCAGAGGAAATCTATGAAAACCTTGTAAAAGGAGTAAATCCGGATGCTCCTGAAAGTATTCACATGAATGATTGGGGATACGATGAAGATGCAATAGATGCCAGTCTGGAAGCAAAAATGGATGTTGCACGTGAAGTAATTGAAGCATCCATCAGAGCACGTGACATGGCACAATATAAACTAAGATGGCCGGTTTCAGACATTACTGTTGTATCTCAGGATGAAGATGTTTTAAAAGCTATTGAAGAATTGAAAGACATTATTAAAGATCAATCAAATACCAAAGAAGTTTTAGGCGCCAGCGAATTTGATAAATTGTCATTCATTGCAAAACCAAATCTTAAAATTTTAGGTCCAAAACTCAAAGGAGACATGGGCAAAGTCGTAAAAGGTCTAAAAGTGGCTGACGGTAATCAAATTAAAGCTGAACTTGAAGCTAATGGAAGCGTTACTGTTGAAGGCATTGAACTTTCTGCTGAAGAGGTATTGTTCGATTCAGAACTTCCAGATGACTTTGTATCCTCTGAATTTGACGGAGGCAATGTATTTGTAAATACCAACATTACTCTTGAAATCAGACAGGAAGCTATGGCTCGTGAATTAATTAGAAGAATTCAGGACATGAGAAAGGACTTGGATTTGGATGTTGAAGCAAACATTAATGTGGACGTTGAAACTTCAACTGAATTTAAGGACTTGATTGTACCTCAATCCGACGTCATTGCTCATGAGGTAAGGGCAAATAGCTTAATAATAACTGACACAGAAGAGTGCAGTAAAGATTCTAAAGATTATACCAAAGAATGGGATATTGAAGGAGAAAAAGTGATTATTTCAATTAAAAATTAAGGGTGTTAACATGACTTTAGCTGATTCTGAAATTGAATATATTGAAGGAATTCTTGGTAGGCAAATGAACGAATTGGAAGAAGGGATGCTTGATGTAATGTTTTCAGAACATTGCTCCTACAAAAGCAGCAGACCTTTCCTGAGAGCTTTTCCTACTGAAGGAGAAAACATTATTTTAGGACCTGGTGATGATGCGGGTCTTGTAAGTGTCACTGATAAATACGCTTTAGCTGTAGGAATGGAATCTCACAACCACCCATCAGCTATCGAACCGTATGGAGGTGCAGGTACCGGTATTGGAGGAATCTTAAGAGATATTATTTCAATGGGAGCTATGCCTATTGCACTTTTGGATTCACTTAGATTCGGACCTATCGACACAGATGAAAAATCAAGATACTTATTTGAACATGTTGTAAAAGGAATTTCTGATTATGGAAACCGTGTAGGTGTTCCAACAGTTGCCGGTGAAATAGAATTTGATGAATCATTTAGAACAAACCCTCTAGTTAATGTAATGTGTGTAGGGCTTGTTGAAAAAGATAAAATCGTAAGGGCACAGGCACCAAATATTGGCGATGTATTCCTTTTAATGGGCGGAACCACAGGCCGTGATGGTATTCATGGGGTTACATTCGCATCAGAAGAGCTGACATCAGATTCTGAAACCGAAGACAGACCTGCTGTACAGGTTGCAGATCCGTTTACCAAAAAAAGAGTTCTAGAAGCATCACTTGAAATCTTGGAAAAGATTAATGTCAGTGGTGTTAAGGACTTAGGTGGTGGAGGTCTTACCTGCTGCATTTCAGAACTTGTGGATTCATCTAAAAATGGCGCTCGTGTAGATTTACGTGCAATTCCATTAAGAGAAACAGGTATGACTCCATATGAAATCATGCTTTCAGAATCACAGGAAAGGATGGTATTTGTCATAAACCCAGATGATGTTGAACTCGCTCAAAAAATCTGTGATAAACATGAAATCACATCATCAGTAATTGGTGAAGTAATTGAAGGAAACAACATGGTTATTTCAGATGAAGGGGAAGAAATAGCTAATTTGCCAACTATTCTTTTAGCAGATCCGCCTTCAATTGACAGACCAATAGCTGAAATTCCGGAAGATACTGAGAAAATTGAACTTAAAGAGCCTGGAATTTATGAATCCTTACCTAAACTATTATCCAGTCCAAATATTGCTTCCAAAGAATGGGTTTACAAACAATACGACCATGAAGTTCAAGTCAGAACAGTTGTAAAACCTGGCGATGATGCGGCTGTTTTAAGAATTGATGAAAATACCGCTATTGCGCTTACTACAGATTCAAACACAATCCACACCAAATTATCTCCGTTTGACGGAGCTGCAGGATGTGTTGCCGAAGCTATCAGAAACGTTATTTCAATGGGAGCAACTCCTTATGCGGTTGTTGACTGTCTTAACTTCGGAAACCCAGAAACTCCGGAAATCTTATGGCAATTCAAAACAGCCATTGAAGGAATGAGCCTTGTGGCTGAAAACTTCAATGCTCCTGTCATCAGTGGTAATGTAAGTTTCTACAATGAGACAGAAGGAATCAAAATTAACCCTACTCCTGCTGTTGGCGTAATCGGTGTTGAAGATATTAAAAACATAAGAACCATGGACTTCAAAAATGAAGGCGATAAAATTATATTAATCGGTAAAACCTATGATGAGCTAACCGGTTCAGAATATCACAGAACCATTCACAATCTGGAAAAAGGTACTGCTCCAAGAATCAGAATCGATGAGGAAGTTGCCAATGGTCAGACAGTTTTAAAATTAATCGATGAAGATGCAGATAAGAATATCACTGCAGTACATGATGTTTCAGCAGGAGGCCTTGCAGTGGCGCTGTCTGAAATGGTTATAAAATCAGGTCTTGGTTGTGAAGTTGAAATAACCGATGATGAATTGGATAAAATCCAATTGTTATACTCAGAAAGTCATGCAAGATACCTTTTAACCGTTAAGGCCGATGCTTTAGATGACATAATGGCAAAAATCGATGTCGAAGCACAGGTCATCGGTGAGGTAAAAGGCACATCATTAAATGTAAACGGACATGAATTCAGCTTTGAAGATTTAGATAACGCATACCATGGTGTTATTGAACAGTACATGGCATAATTAAACTTGGGGGAGTTTTAATACATGTTTTTATCTAAATTAGAGTCCATATCTAATGCTCAAAAGTTAATTGATGATAATCAAAGGCTTACTGAAGTTGAAGAAATTCCATTGTTTGAAGCCCATAAACGGGTTTTGGCTGAAGATATCATGGCATTTCATGATTCCCCGCCATTTGATAAATCTGCAATGGACGGTTTTGCAGTAATTGGTGAAAATACTTTTGGAGCATCACAATCCGCTCCTAAGGAATTAAAGATCATTGATGCGATTGGAGCCGGAGACTTTTCAGATAAGACAGTTGGCGAAAACGAAGCGATTGTTATAGCTACTGGAGCTCCAATTCCTAATGGCGCTAATGCAGTCATCATGAAGGAATACACTACAACCGACGGCGATGACTTAACAATCTATTCTCAAGTCACACCAGGTGAAAACGTAAGTCCGAAATCTGAAGATATAGAAAAGGGCCAGAAAATCCTTGATAAGAATACATTTATCAGATATCAGGAATTAGGTTTAATAGCTTCAGCAGGCTACGATACAGTTCGTGTGTTCAAGAAACCTAAAGTTAAGATTATCATAACAGGAAATGAACTTGTGGAACCAACCAAAGAAGAAATAGATAAGGCTAAAATCATTAACTCCAATCAGTTTACAATAAAAGCATTGGTTGAGGATTCCGGAGCAATTGCAGAAATTGCTCATGCCGGAGATACATTTGATGAAGTTAAGGATGCTGTTTTAGAAGCTTCTCGCGATTATGACGTTATCATGACAACTGGCGGAACAGCCATCAGTAAAGGTGATGTTGTTTTGGATGTTGTCGATGACCTTGGTGAGATCTTATTCCATGGTGTGGCTATCAGGCCAGGAAAACCTGCCGGAGCGGGCGTTGTCAATGGTAAAATGATATTTACATTTTCAGGTCAGCCTGTAGCTGCAATGAGTCAATTTGACATGTTTGCAAGAAAATATTTGTTTGAAATGCAGGGAAGGTCATTTGATTTCCATATTGTCAAAAGAGAATCTCAACTTAAAATCCCTTCACAACTTGGAAGAACCGATTTTATCCGTGCAGTTGCAGATGATGAGTATGCAAAGCATGTGCTGAACAGGGGTTCCGGCATTATTAGGTCAATGGTTGAGGCTAACAGCTATATCATCATAGATGAAAATGATGAAGGATATCAGAAGGGAGATATAGTTAATGTTGTGATGTTCGATTCACTACTTTGGTAGAGGAAGTGGCATTTTAATGAATGGTATTTATTATTATTTGATAGCTTTTGCTGTCATCTGGATATTGTCTGCAGTATTTCATGACAGGCTGGAAAAACATGGTTTTGAGATAAACTTTCCGGTCATCATGTGGAAAACCCAAAGGCTTAGGGGACTAATATCCAGAATTTCTAATTTTTCTCCAACATTCTGGAGATGGTACATGAATGTTGGAATCGTTGTAGCCTTTGGTGCAATGATATTTATTACAGGGACAATTGTCAGTTCACTGCCATCGGTTTTTGAAACACCGACGGTTTCAATTGTGATTCCAGGTGTGGAAATGCCTGGTTCATCAATTTACATTCCATTCTTTTACGGTTTGATTGCTTTAGCTACAGTATTGATAGTTCATGAGTTTTCCCACGGTGTTCAGTCAGTTGGCGAGAAAATTTCAATCAAGTCAATTGGACTGCTGCTCTTTGCAATTATTCCAGGGGCATTTGTAGAGTCTGATGAGGATGAGCTAAAGGCGGCTAAAAGATCTTCAAGGCTGAGAGTTTATGCAGCAGGTTCTGTTGCAAATATTACTTTAGCGGTAATTGCATTGTTGCTGGTATCGTTAATATCTGCCGGAATTCCAACATTTTTTGCTGAAGATGGAATAGCTATTGATAGAATAGTTTCAGATTCACCTTCCGACGGTGTCTTAAAAGAAGGAATGGTTTTAGAGGCCATTGATAATCAACAAATTGACAATTCATCTGATTATCTTGATGTTGTCAGTTCTTATTCGCCGGGTGATAATGTCAGCATCAAAACGGATCAGGGCAGCTATACATTAACCCTTGATAAAAATCCAAACAACGAATCCAGAGGATTTTTCGGAATCCAGGCAAACAAACATTTCGAGCTGATAAATAACAGTTTGGGTCCGATACCTTGGATTTTATTTGAGCTTCTTGAACTGTTTCAATGGGTGGGAATGCTAAACCTGGGAATTGGACTGTTCAATCTGCTTCCGCTCAAACCTTTGGACGGCGGATACATGCTTGAGATATTGCTGAGCTATAAATTGTCTGAAAATATTTATAAGCCAATAGTCAATGCATTGTCTGTTGTAATGGCAATGATAATTGTATTCAGTATTGTTGTTGGTTTTATTTAATTTTATTTTGTTAAAAAAAGAAATGAGAAAGAATAATTATATTCTTTCAATTTATAATTCTTTACATGCTTGAGCTAATTTTTTACCTAACTCATAGCTTGCTTCTTCTTCTTCAGCGGTTGGAACGAATGTAATTTCTTGTGATTCAACTACATCGAATCCGCAGTTGTTTAACTCTTCAGCAAGCATTGCAGGTGTTCCGCCTTTTCCACCCATTGAACCGAAGGTAACTGCTTTTCTTACAATGCCTGTTCTGTTGAATAGCAATCCTTTAAGGTAGTACATGATGTCTCCGATACTTGGATATGGTACATCGTTGATTGTAGGGTCTCCAACTGCAATTCCTTTACTGGTTAAGATACTTTTAACTATTTCTGATCTTTCATCTTCGTGTAAGAAGAAGATTTCCACATCATAACCTTCAGACATTGCACCTTCAGCAATTTCGTGAGCCATTTGTTGGGTTGAGTAGTGCATAGTGTCGTAAATAATCGTGATTTTGTCTTCGCATACTCCAGTAGCCCAGTTTTGGTAAGCTCCGATAATTTGCATTGGGTCAGTCCAGATTTGACCGTGAGATGGTGCAATCATTTTAATGGAGTCAAGTAAACCTAATTCCACTACTTCATTTAATTTTTTAAGCACTAATTTTGAAAGTGGGGTAATCAGGTTTGCATAGAATTTTTGTGCTGCATCCATTAAGACATATTCAGGGATTTCGTCTGAAAATCTTTGGGTGAAACATAAGTGTTGACCGAATGCATCGTTAGGGAATAAGATACCGGTTTCATCAGCAAGTAATGTGAACATGCTGTCAGGCCAGTGCAATAAGAATGCGTCTAGGAAAGCTAGTGTTCTTCCGCCGACATCTAATGAGTCACCAGTTCCGACTGTGATGAATTCTGCGCCTTCAAGAGCAGGGTAGTGTTTTAAAAGACCGTTTACAGCAATTTTGGTACAGTAAATTGGTGCTTCCGGGAATCTTTTGTGTAAATCCACTAAAACTCCGGAGTGGTCTTTTTCCACGTGGTTTTGGATGATATAATCAACTTTTACATCTCTTCCTTCTTGTGCGAATGCATCATCGATACGTGCCATCATTTCTTTTGTTTTTCCAGGATAAGCGTTATCGATAATAGCTACTTCATCTTCTCCAAATACAATGTATGCATTGTAGGTGGTTCCGTCTAAGGTGTAACCGTGGTAGGTTCTTAAGTCCCAATCGAGTACACCAATCCAGTATACTCCATCAGCTATTTTTTGTGCGTTTGCTTTCATATTATCAACCGTTTTTTATTTTTTTATTCATGGATTTAATCTATGAATTATTAATATTTTCTAATTTGTTATTATATATAATTTTGTTTTATACGAACTGTTTCAAAAGTTCAGATACTTATTACT
>NZ_JBGULU010000141.1:0-6089 GCF_045116495.1 Methanobrevibacter sp.
AATGAGTGGTTCCGACGAGACTCGAACTCGTGATCCCCTCCTTGTAAGGGAGGTATCATACCACTAGACCACGGAACCAACAAATATTATTATGGATTTACTATTATATATACCTTTCTATTTTGACAATTTTTGTTAAGAAAATTATATTAATATAAAATATTATATCTATACTTATAAAAAAAATTTGAAGTGATATAATGGCATGGGACGATAAAGAAACTAAAGTTTGGATGGACGGAGAATTTGTTGAATGGAAAGATGCGAACATTTCAGTACTTTCTCACGTTGTTCATTATGGTACTAGTGTTTTTGAAGGCATTCGCGCATATGAAAATGAAAATGGTGTGGCAGTATTTCGTCTAAAAGAACATGTACAACGTTTATTTGATTCTGCAAAAATTTATAAGATCGATATTCCGTTTACACAGGAAGAAGTTGAAGAAGCTATTTTAGAAACTCTTCGTGTCAATGATTTAGGGGCATGTTACATACGTCCAATCGTATTTAGAGGATATGGAGAATTAGGAGTAAACCCATTAGGCTGTCCTGTTAATGTAGTAATCGCTGCCTGGGAATGGGGATCATACCTTGGAGAAGAAGGAATGGCAAACGGTGTAGACATTGGTGTTTCATCATGGAGAAAACCGGCACCGGATACTTTCCCTGCACTTGCAAAATGTGGTGCAAACTACATGAACTCCCAGTTAGCCAAACTCGAAGCCATCGACAACGGATTCGATGAAGCAATCATGCTTGATTATGAAGGACATGTTTCCGAAGGTAGTGGTGAAAACATTTTCCTTGTTGAAAACGGAAAGTTATTCACTCCATCAATGTCCTCATCCAACCTCAGGGGAATTACCAGAGATTCCGTCATGACCATTGCACGTGACTTAGGATATGAAGTAGTTGAGGAAGTCATTTCAAGAGAAAGATTATACTCTGCAGATGAAGTATTCTTCACCGGAACCGCAGCTGAAGTAACTCCAATCCGTTCAATCGACCACAGACAAATAGGAATTGGAAGAAGAGGACCAATCTCTGAACAATTACAAACAGCATTCTTTGATATTGTGGAAGCAAAAGTTGAAGATAAATACGATTGGTTAAGTTATATCTAAGCGGTGTAATCTATGGATATAATTCAGGGAATTATAATCGGTATTGTTCAGGGTCTGACAGAATTTTTGCCGGTTAGTAGTTCAGCTCATTTGGTGTTTATCCAAAACATATTGGGTGTTGAAAGCTCTCTAGCTTTCGATACTTTTCTTCATTTGGGATCCCTGCTTGCAGTTTTATGGTTCTTTAGAGGAGATATCATTAAAATGATTTTATCCTGGATAATCAGTATTCAGGACATTTTCCAGGGAAGATTCAGACAAGGTTTAATCGATGATCCTTATAAAAGACTTGCATGGTATGTGATTTTAGCTACAATTCCTGTCGCTATTGTCGGAGTATTGTTTGATGATGCTGTGGAATCATTGTTTGCCGGTGCATTATATGTTCCTGCATTTTTCCTGTTTGTAACTGGTACAATCCTTTACCTGTCTCAAAGAATGACAAGCGGTCAGATTAATTTAAAAAATATCGGTCCTAAAGAATCATTATTCATGGGATTAGGTCAGGCATGCGCAGTTTTACCTGGTCTTTCACGTTCAGGTACAACAATCGCAGCGGGTCTTGTAATGGGACTTGACAAGGAATTTGCAGCTAAATTCAGTTTTATTCTATCAATTCCTGCTATTTTTGGTGCGTTTCTATTGCAACTTAAGGATATTGGTGGGGCAATGGATGCAAACTTTTTACCTGTAATTTTAGGTTTCATTGCAGCATTTATTGCAGGATATGCAGCTATTAAATGGATGCTTGAATTAATTCAAAAAAGAAGTTTGGATATTTTTGCTTACTACTGTTGGATAGTAGGTATAGTTGTATTTATGGGCTCAATAGCTCATGTATTTTAGATGTAATTTGCATTAAATTAAAAAAAATAAATCAATTATCATATGATAATTGATTATGCAATTACTTTAATTTTTTTGGTTAAGGTAGTGGTTCCGTAAGTTTTAGTTGACTTGAAACCTACTTTAACGGTATATTTTTTACTTGCTTTTAGGTTAATAGTGATTTTTGCCTGTCCTTTGGAATTTGTTGTTTTGATAAATGTTTTACCTTTGAGTTTGAATTTAACTTTAATATGCTTTATCGGTTTTTTATCTGCATTTTTAAAGGTGACAACATATTTTCCTTTTTTGTGTATTGTAGTTTTTGAAGCTTTAATAATAGGTTTCACTATTTTTACCTTAATGGATTTGCTGGTTCCTGTATGGTATTTATTTCCTTTGTAGGTAACTTTTACATTGAATGTTTTAGGAGTATCCTTAATTTTAAAACGAGCTATTCCATCATCATCAGTATATGCACTATATGTTTTACCTCCTATTTTAATTGATACTTTTTCACCGACAATGCCTTCTTTATAACAGTTCAATAAGCTTACGGATAGCTTTTTGGTGCTTTTATAGTATTTTGTAAAATCATTTACACTTAATGTTGAATATTTTGAGTCTACATCCAATTTCAATATCTGGTTGTCTATTTTTGCATAAACCTCATCATCATTTTCTTCAGGCTTAATATTAAATGTTGCAACACCATTCACCAATTTTTTTGTAATGGTTTTTGAAGATGTGTAAACTGTAACTTCTAAAGGAAGATTAATGCCTTCAGTTAATTTGCGGATTTCTTTTGTTTCATTGTCAAAGTAATAATTTAAATCTACAGTTAATGTATTCTTTTTATTTTTATAAACAATGCCGTTATCTGATGAAAATGTCATGACCAGCCATCTTGAAGCGTTGATTTTTTCAGGTCTGTGGTCACTGCTATGTGGAGAGTAATAATAGGAACTTACGTTGTTTTGCCCCCACCAGCAGTATAGTACACTTGCATTATCATCCAAAGCGATGTCTCCATAATATCTGTCTTTAATAATGTAGTTTCCAACAATTGCACATTTTTCCATGATAAGCTCGGTGTCTTTAAAGTTATTGGTTACCGCTCCAAGGTATCCTGCATGATTTTTTTCAAAAATGGAATTATAAACTTTTGTAATTACATGCTGGCCGCTTGGCGGTGCTAAAAGTGCAGCAGCATAGTATTTGACATCATTATATCCGAAATAACTGTTGTTTATGACTGCATAGTTATGATTGCTTATGGCTCCGGCAGTATAGTTTGTTGTTAAATATTCAAATCTGCAGTTGTTGATTGTTGCGTTTCCAAGGTTTAGCAAGGCAGCCGCTGAGTAAACCACAAAATTATTTGAAAATATGCATCCGTCTAAGTTTAATTTTCCATTTGATGCAATGCAGCATCCTACACTTTCCTGGGAGGTCATTATGTTTTGAGTAAAATTGGAATTTCTAATGCTAGTCTGTCCAATCGTAAAAATAACTCCTCCATATTGAACTGCAGTATTGTTTATAAAACATGTATCTTCAATAGTCAAAGATCCAAAATTATTGTATATTGCTCCCCCATTCAAATATCCTTGAGAATTTCGCAAAATACAATTTTTAATTATAATTTGTCCGCCTTCATTATAAATCAGCCCTCCATTATCAGTTAAATTACCATTTGTTAATGTAAGATTAATTAAAGTTAATTTGCTGTTTGAATTCATTGTAAATAATCTTCCGGATAACTCACAGTCAATTATGGTATTCTCTTTTGATTTACCGATAAGTGTAACTGATTTGTCTAATGAAATATTTCTGTTGTCTTCACCCACGTAACTGCCTTCATTTAGATATATTGTAGAATCATTCGAAGTGAAATCTATAGCATGTCTTAAGCTTTTATAAGGATTTTCTAGACTTCCATCTCCTGAATCATCATTGCCGTCAGGTGATATATAGGTTTTAAATGCATCTGAACTTGTAATATTGGTGTTAATATCGTCTATTGCACTAACGCAGTTTATTGTTGTAATTATTGATAAAATTACTAAAATCAGCAATATTTGTTTAAATCGTCTATTCATTTTACCCTCCTTGTATAAGAATATTCTTATCGATAGTAGTTTTGTAGAATAAAATTAATAAAGATATCTAATGAGGTGTAAAATGGTTGATTTGCGATGGTAAATTTTGGTGATGAGGTAGATTAAAAAAGGTTTAGAGAATTAATCTCTATTTGCATACCTTTTCTATTCTTTTTCTAAGTTTTTCAACGGAATTTCCTAAAACGAGTGCGGTATACATGGCTCCTCCGGCTCCTGCACCCTCTTTAACAAATCCTTTCAGGTAATTTTTCAAACCGCCATGCTCTGATTCTTCAAATCTTGGGTCCACTACATTAACGGTAATGTTATCGTCAATCTGTTTCAATATTCCGAAGAGATCTGCGGTTTCATCTCCTGCCACAAATACGGTGGTGGCTAAATTAATTCTTGTAAAATCAAAATTAGGCTGAACGGATTTTACAATTGCACAGACTGCAGCCATCTGTGTTCCGCCTGCTAAAATAATCGGAATTTCTGAACCTAAAACTATTCCGGACATGGCAGCTAGTGTAGGGTCTCCTACAGCACCAATGGCTTGCATTGCGTCAATGTCATCTTTTTCAGGGTCAAGACCTGCATTTTTCAATCCTTCATCGACGACTTTTGTTTTCATGTCATGTGGATTGTGTGGCATGCTGCCGCTGACTTTTTCATTTGCATCATAGCCCAGAGCTCTTAAGACACCTAATGCGGTGGTAGTTCCTGCAGCAATGCTTTCACCGATAATGAGCATTTCATGTCTTCTTGACAGTTCTGCACCTAAATCCTTTGCATTTTCAAATATTTCCAGTGGATTTAAAACTCCTTTTCCGGTTCTTATGTCTCTTCCATAATCATTCCCGAGATGGACATATTCAACGTCAGGCTTGATTTTGGAACCTGCATCAACAATAACGAATGGGATATTTGCAAGTTGCAGTGCAGCTTTGGTAAGTCTTGCAGGTGTAGGTGCTGCTTCATCACCCACTACGGTTTCAGCCGGCGCATCACAGCATCTTACTTCGCCTAAAATCATAAATTCAGCATCTGAAGCGGGAGTGTATTCTGTCAAATCCGCTGATGGACCTGCTCCTGAAATTCCTTCAATCAATGAGGTTTCAGTAGTTCCAATTGTAAGTAAAAATACAGAATCATCACATTCCTGAAGCATTTTGGTTAATTCATCAGATCCGTAAGTTGTAATTCCATCAATCATTGTTTTCACCCTGTTTTTTCAACAAATCAATAATGATTTTGTTTTGATTAATAATTTTCTTGTTTTGAAGCATGATTTTCTTAAGCATTTCGATTTCCGGAAGTTCATCATCCCTGTAGAATTGCTGACCGTCCCTGGCTCTTGGAGGAATTCTAATCTGGTCTTTTGGCGGAAGGGATGTTTTTTCTTTCATTGGAGGAACTTCCATTTGCTCTTGAGGTGCTGACTGTTCGTCTGACCTTGGAGGTATTACTCCTCTTGAAGCGCTGTCCTCGTTTGAAACGAAGTCAACATACCTGTGTGTTACCTTATTTTTTGACCTTTCGTCAAGCAATTCCATCATTCTGTCATCCACTTCTTTAACACCATGAAGCTGTTCCTGTTCCACCTCATGCAACAATCTTTTTTGAATATTGTAAGCATTATAAATTGGAATTCCACGAATTTCACATTCGTTTTTAAACATTTCACTGATGTTAATGTCTCCTGTCAATTTTTTAACTCTTTTCTGTTCCGGAGTATTTGCACTATAAAATCCCATGTTTTCACATTTGTTTTTTAAATTTAAAAAATATTTTTATATTCTTAATTATTAAATAATATTAATTAAATTTTTCAGTTGATTATTTTGATAAGTTTAGGAATTGAAGGAACTGCAGAAAAAACAGGTGTAGGTATTGTGGATAGTGACGGAAATATACTGGCCATGGCTGGAAAACAGCTATTTCCGGAAGAAGGGGGCATTCATCCAAGAATTGCTGCAGAACATCACGCAGAGTGGATTCCTAAGCTGATTCCTGAAGCTATTGCTCAGGCAGGAAT
>NZ_JBGULU010000142.1:0-3252 GCF_045116495.1 Methanobrevibacter sp.
TTCAAAAGAGGCATGGTTGTAAATCTGATTAGGGAAACCGACAATGAACATGACCCGGATGCAATAAGGGTTGAATTTGAAGGTGAGACTGTAGGTTATGTTGCAAATAACGATTATACTCTAATTGAAAATGTGAAAAGTGCTAGCGAGATACGAAAAATGGAAAATGATAAGGCTGAAGTGGTGCTGGTGTATCTTGATGAATATGTTATAGCTAAATTAATCTAACTTTTTTTGTTGTTTTCTATTATGTCTAAAACTTCCAGTCCTAGTGGTGTGTTTTTATATAGTCTGCCTTTGGTTGCCTCTTCATTCATGCAGTATACTAAATTCTTTTCTTTCAAATCATGAAGAGCATTGGATACTTGGGTAATTCTAAATCCGGTTGTTTTTGCTATTTCTGATGGCATGTAAAAATCACTTCGGATTGTCTTGAGCGTTTCAAAGCGGGTTGGGGAGATTTTTATGAATCCTACAATTTCCCAAAGTTCCTTTTCACTAATTTTGTTATTCATATGTATCACTTTGTTTTAAGACAAATACTTCATTAGTTATGATGTTATATTTGTTTTAATTATCAGTAGATAATATTTTATTCGATATAATAACAACATTAATATAATATATACAACTAAAATAAACATAATGAATGCAACATGTATTGCGATTGCATCGTGCATATCATTACTTGTCAAATGCTCTTGGTATTGATTTAAATTATATGAAAATATATAGTATAATAGATAAGCCAGTAATTCGATTAAAAACATATTGTCAATATGATTAATCAGAAAGTTCAAAACAGAGGATTTAGCTTATAAATTATCCCAGGTGGATTTTATCATGATGGAAACTGAAATAACAAACAATCATCTTAAGGAAGTCATAAAAGACATAACTGAATTTTTAGAAAAAGAAGAAGAACCTCCGTTTGAAATTTTATACAAACTGATTTGTGAACTGAAGGTATCAAATTTGCTCCTGCCTGCATTTGAAGACGGAGACACTTTGAATTATCAATCCATCGAAATGGAAGAAACAGAAGATACATTCCTCCCTTTGTTTACAGACATTGAAGAATTCAATAAGCATGATATAGCTGACGGCTATCATCCAATGCCTTTGGATTTTGAGGATTATGTTGAAATGGTTCTTGAAGATGATGACTGTGACGGTATTTTTATAAATCCCGAAGGAAACTTCCTGCCTCTTGAAAGGGATTTCCTAACAGATTTGGATTTTGACGAAAATGCCCCTGAAGAGGCTGAAGAACCATATACTGCAGAGGAACTGAAAGAGATTTTTGACAGTGTATCAAACGAATCCCTGGTGGAATTCATCAGATCCGACAGCAATACAGATTTTGAAAAACTCTTTGTCGAACTTTCCGATTCAACACTAATCAATCCGCTTATTTATGACACATCACTGGATGATAAGACCGAAGACGGCATCATTAACATAGGTGACGGTGAAGGATTCGGAATATGTGCAGTTGAAGATCCAAACGGAATTTCTTTAGTTACAATATTTACTGACATAAACGCCATGAATGATATGGATTTAAATGAGGACGTCACATATTGCGGCCAGATAACCGTTCTATCCGCAATGTTTGACTATGTCCTTAAAAATGACATGGACGGTGTCATCATAAATCAGAACACTGATGACTATATAATTCCGCGCGATGCCCTCCTGCAGCAGGCCGGCGGAGTTGAACTCATTGCAGATGAATCCAAATTCATTAATGCTGTTGACTATGCGTTTTTAATGTGAGAATAATTTTCTCACAACACATTTTTTAAAGATAACCTACAAAATAAAAGTGATGATAACACATAAACACCTAAGGCAGGTCATTGAAGACATATACATTAATGACAACAATATCACAGAAGAGCTTCTTTTAAGACTTATAAACGAGTTTAGATATTCCAATCTGTATATTCCCGCAAAAAGGGAAAACGGCACTCTAAACTTCATTATCTATGAGGATGAATCTGCTAAAATCACACCTCTTTTTACCGATTTGGATGAATTTCACAAGTTCTACAGGGACGATGATATAGAAGTTTTAAACAATTCCTTTGAACTTTATCAAAACATCATAAAAACAACAGATATCGAAGGGTACATTTTGAATCCCGCTTCTGAAAAATACCTGTTTAAGAAGGAATTCATTCTGGAAATCAAAAACATTCCGAAAACCAGTTTCTACACAACCGACCCGTACACTGAAGATGAATTGAAAAGGCTCTATGATTCTATTGATAATAAGGCTCTGGAACATTTCACAGACAACCCCCAAAATGTCGGTGACTGGGAGGGGCTGTTTGAAAAGCTTGCAAATTCATATGTGCTGGGACTGATGGTATCCGATTTTGATTTGACTTCAAAAGCTACCAACGGCATTATCAACCAGAAACTGACCGGTCCACTTGCAAACATGTATGTCGATACCATCGGAGGAAGATATGCAACAATATTTTCCTCAAAGGAAAGATTAGCTAATGTGAACACTCCAAAATTCAAGTATGCCCAGATAATAAATCTTGCAACACTGGTGAATTTCGTGCTGACGGAAGACATGGATGGAATCATACTCAATCCCTCATGCGGTGATGTGCTTATTCCAAGATCTGTCCTTTTAAAGTATTCTCTCGGTTTTGAAAGGTTTGCAAATGACGGGAAACTTTCAGAATCATTCTATTATCTGTTTACCCTTGACTAGAAAGTTATAATTAAAATGAAATTTAGAGGTATAATCATGTCTGATTTATCCGAATTGATACAAATTGCAAAAAACATTGAAAAACAAAATGAGGAAATCATCCGTCTTTTAAAAAAGGTTGCGGGTGAAGAGGAAAACCCTTCAGCTGAAGAGGAAATTCCTTCCCTTGATGAAATATCAAAGATAATTTTAAAGGATATCGATACTGTTCATGAGCCGAAGCCTGTTGAAGAGGAAGTCACTTTCAACCTCCCGCCTAGGGTGTCTGAAAACTTTCTTTTAGAAAACTCACATGATGTCGGTGAAGTCTACTTCATTGAAGAGGATGACATCTTCAAATTAACTATCAAAAATAATGAAACTAGCATCGATAATTTAACAGGTTCGGATGATGCAATTGATTTTAATTTACAGGAAATAATAGCTAATGAATCCATCAAAAATAATCAAAGTTTAATGGACTCTACAGTTATACTAAATAAATCACAATCACTGAAACTGCATGAAACCTTGAGAAC
>NZ_JBGULU010000143.1:0-4200 GCF_045116495.1 Methanobrevibacter sp.
ATTGAGAACAGAAAAAATGGGATGTTAATATTTATTACATCCCAGTTCCCCTTTAAATGCCAACCTCATCTGGTTCCAGACAACACCACCATGAACAGATTCACTGATTCCCTCATCAACAAATCCAAATTTTGAGTAGTAATCTAGCAATTCTTTTTTACAAGTCAAAACAACACCCAATCGTTTTTCTTGCCTAGCCTGGATGATAAAACAGTTCATTAATTTTGATGCATATCCCTGCATTCTATAATCAGGATGAGTATTTAGGCCAAATATCATCTGCCAATCCCCGGATTCATCATGCAGATTCGGATTTTCATACATCTCATCAGTCAAATCAGCATCATCACTGCAGAATCCGTCAATAAATGCCACTAGTTTACTTTCTAAAAATAAGAGCAGAAAATGATTTGGATACGTTTTTAACCTTTCCCTGAAATCATCTTTTGTTGCTGCTTCGTTAGCAGGAAAGCATTCACGTTCCAGATTAGCTATGTCATCCAAGTCATCTAAAGTTGCTTTTCTTATTATCATTTTTTTCCAAATGCTTCAACTGCCGGAGGTGTCAGTAAACCTTTTGAAATCATATCGTCGACTTCTTCAAAGCTGAACCATCCATAATCATCATGTTCTTCGCTGATTGTAACCTCATCGCTTTGGCAGGTTACTTTCATGATTAATTGAATTGATTTTACTTCTTCATTGGTTTTGCACGCAGAATAATCCCTTCTGACAACATTTAAAAGTGAATCAACATCCACTTCAAGGCCTGTTTCTTCAAGGTATTCCCTTTTAAGTGCATTGTCAAAATATTCGCATTTTTTTACTTTACCGCCCGGAATTTCCCATCTGCCTGCATCATGAGCAGATTTTGATCTGATTTTTAAAAGTAAAACTTTTCCATCATATTCACATATCCCACGAACGGCCATACCCCACATTGTAGCCATAATATAACTTCCTAAAAAAAAGAGTATTAAAGGGAAGAAATTCCCTTATTTTTTCATAGCTTTTTCAACTGCAACGGCAACTGCAACTGAAGCTCCAACCATAGGGTTGTTTCCCATACCTATCAATCCCATCATTTCCACATGGGCAGGTACTGAAGATGAACCTGCAAATTGAGCATCGGAGTGCATTCTTCCAAGAGTATCTGTCATACCGTATGAAGCAGGTCCTGCTGCCATATTGTCCGGGTGCAGAGTTCTTCCGGTTCCTCCGCCGGATGCGACTGAGAAGTATTTTTTGCCTTGCATGATACATTCCTTTTTGTATGTTCCAGCTACAGGATGCTGGAAACGTGTTGGATTGGTTGAATTACCTGTAATTGATACATCAACACCTTCCAAATGCATAATGGCCACACCTTCACGTACATCATCAGCACCATAGCATCTTACCTTTGCCCTTTCACCGTCAGAGTATGCTTTTTCTTTAACTATTTTTACCTCTCCGGTAAAGTAGTCAAATTCTGTTTCTACATGTGTAAATCCATTGATTCTTGAGATGATTAATGCTGCATCTTTTCCAAGACCGTTTAATATTACTCTCAATGGTTTTTCTCTGACTTCATTTGCAGAGTTTGCAATACCAATTGCTCCTTCTGCAGCTGCAAAACTTTCATGACCTGCAAGAAATGCAAAACATTCACTTTCATCGCTTAAAAGCATTGATGCAAGGTTTCCATGACCTAATCCTACTTGTCTGTCATCTGCTACACTGCCAGGAATACAAAATGCCTGCAATCCTTCACCGATAGCTTTTGCAGCATCTGATGCTTTTGTGCATCCCTGTTTAATTGCAATTGCGGCTCCTAGTGTGTAAGCCCAGCAGGCGTTTTCAAAACAGATTGGCTGAACCCCTTTAACTATTTCATATGGGTCAAAACCTTTGTCAAGACAAATTTGTTTAGCTTCATCCAAGTCTTTAATGTCATACTTTTCCAAAACAGGAATGATTTGTGCAATTCTTCTTTCATAACTTTCAAATAATGCCATAATCATTCACTCCTAGGATCTATCTTTTTAGCCGCATCATCGAATCTTCCGTATTGACCTGTTGCATTATCAATAGCTTCAAGAGGGTCAACACCATCTTTGATTTGATCCAACATTACGCCTAAGTTAATGTATTTGTATCCAATGATTTCATCATCTTCGTCAAGTCCAATTTCTGTAATGTAGCCTTCAGTAAGTTCTAGATATCTTGGACCTTTTTCTTTGGTTGAGTAAATTGTTCCTACTTGGCTTCTGTGGCCTTTTCCCAAATCTTCAAGTCCTGCACCTATTTGAAGGCCCCCTTCTGAAAATGCAGATTGGGTTCTTCCGTAAACAATTTGTAAGAATAATTCACGCATTGCTGTGTTTATAGCATCACACACCAAATCGGTGTTCAAAGCTTCAAGGATTGTTTTTCCAACAAGTATCTCACCTGCCATAGCTGCTGAGTGAGTCATACCTGAACAACCTAATGTTTCAACCAATGCCTCTTCAATAATACCTTCTTTAACATTTAATGTCAATTTACAGCATCCTTGTTGCGGTGCACACCAACCAATACCATGAGTAAAACCTGAAATGTCTCCAATTTGCTTTGCTTTTACCCATTTGCCCTCTTCAGGGATTGGAGCAGGGTCATGATTTGCACCCTTGCGAACAAGACACATATTTTCAATTTCTGTTGAATATATCATCATCTTTCTCCAAAAGTTTTTGCTGTTTTTATATATCTGTTTTTTTATTAATGTATTTTTGGAAAATAATATGAAATATATTTTTTACAAATGGTAATTATTTAAGTATTAAAAGATATAAATAAAATTTTGTAGGTGAATATTATGGATTTCATACTCGTTTTAGCAAATATTGAACCTAAAGAAGGTTGTCAAGATAGTATAATCGAAGTTTCAAAAGAATTGATTGATGAATCTTTACTTGAAGAAGGTAATATCGATTATAAATTACTAACACCTATTGATGAAGACACATTAACATTTGTTGAAAAATGGGAATCTTTAGAAGCTTTGAAAAGACATATGGGTTCTCCTCACTTTTTAAACTTTTCAGAAGAAAGTGGAGAATTTGTTAAAGATATGACAATTCAAGTTATAGGTGCAGATGAATTAAACCTATAATCTTTTTATTTTTTTGATAACATGAAAATATTCATTTATACTGATTTTGAAAAGAAAATAACCACCAATACCAAAAACAAACTAATCTCCATATCAAAAAAATTAGGTCTTGACATCGTTGACAATATCATCGACTGTGATATAATCATTTCAATAGGTGGAGACGGAACATTTCTCAAATCATCACACAGATCACAGGAAAAGCCAATAATAGGAATCAACACAGGAACATTGGGATATTTAACTGAAATCAATCCCGAAGATATTGAAAACGCTCTTGAAAATATTCTGGAAGGAAAATATTACATAGAAAGGAGAATGATGGTTGAAGGTGAAATAATCAAACCTTCGGGAGAAATTATTGAAATACCACCAGCATTAAATGAAATCGGAATTTCAAAAAATATGACTGGAGTGGTTAGATTTGACGTTTTCATTAATGGAAAACTAATCAATTCATATACAGCAGATGGAATACTTGTTTGCACACCCACCGGATCAACTGCATATAACCTATCCTGCGGAGGCCCAATTGTGGATCCTACCGCCCATATTCTCACATTAACACCGGTAGCTCCCCATACAGTAATCAATAGAAGCATTGTGCTTGCCGACGATTCAACTGTTGAGATTGAAATCACAGAACTTAGGGAAAATACCTCCTCTTATGTATTATATGACAGCTTTCCATTGGAAGTATTCAGCGGAGATATTGTAAGAATTAAAAAATCAGATAAGATTACAAAAATAATTAAAATAGAAAATACAAGCTTTATAGACACCATCCGTGAAACTATCAGTTAACAGTAATGCAGTCATTAGGACAAATCGCCATACATACTTTACATCTTTTACAAACCTGAGCGTCACGAACAGATGATTTTTCCTCAACAATTATTAAAACATTATTTGGACAGGCTATTGAGCATTTTTCGCATCCATCGCAATCCTCAATGTTAATGTCAATGTGGGAGTCCTCAACTACCTCTTCCTTTTTGGACTTTTTGCCTCTTTTGAATAATGAACCTAAACCCATAATTGTAGTTTATAAAAAATAGTAATTAAAA
>NZ_JBGULU010000144.1:0-11049 GCF_045116495.1 Methanobrevibacter sp.
ATTGAAGTTTCAGAACCTAATGTTATTACTGCTGTTATCACTAAAGAGTCTGCTGAGAAATTAGGTTTAGCAGAAGGTGATGATGTATGCGCTATCATCAAGTCAACTGAAGTAATTGTAGGTAAATAGATTCAAGGGGCCAATAAAATGGATATTAGTGCTAGAAATCAATTAAAAGGTAAAGTTACTGCTGTAGATCTCGGTGCTGTTATGGCTAATATTAAAATTGAAGTTTCAGAACCTAATGTTATTACTGCTGTTATCACTAAAGAATCTGCTGAAAAATTAGGTTTGACTGAAGGCGATGACGTAACTGCTATTATTAAATCTACTGAAGTAATCATCGGAAAATAAGTTTGGGATAAAAATAGTATTATAATCTCAATTTATTTTTTTAACAATAAAATATTAACAAAATAAGTTTAATAAAAAAAGAAGGTTAATTAAAAATTATCCTCCTGCAAGGATGGTTTTTGTACCTTCTTTGGAAATTTCTTCTTTTTTAAATTCAACATCATATTTAACAGTTTCAATAACTTCTTTTAAAGCATCAAGAGATTCTCCTCTGTGCCCGCCTAAAACTGCAACTAAAAATAACATGTCTCCGGTGTAAAACTCACCGATATAGTGGATAACAGAAATTTCAAACACATTGTATTTAATTTTAACATTTTCAACTATTTTTTCAATTTCAGCTTGGGTTTTTTGCTTGTCTGGTGTAGTCAATATTAACTTTTCCAAGTTCATATTTTCTTCTTTTCCACGAACTATTCCTTCAAAAGTAAAGATAGCTCCAGAATAATCAACTTTATTGCTTTTTTTCAATTCGGCTATTAAATCAGCCATTGTAACTTTATCTTCTTTTGCTTCGATAACTCTAACGACCATAATATTGTCTCCAAAATTAAAATATATAACTCATGTTATATATCACTTACTTCTTTGATTGATAAATTTTTAATTCTTTCAAGTCCTTTTATTTCTGAAATTACATTTACTGTAGCTTTGGGAACTAATTCTTCCCAATTTTCACCTTCAATAATTCTTCGTCTAACTTCAGTTCCTGATAGGCGCTTTCTGTCGTAAAGCGGAGGCTGCCTGACTTCAAAGCCTTCTTCTGAAAACAACTGTTTAACCAATGGATTTCCAGAATAAACAATAGAAAAAGGAGGAGTTAACATTTTAACATGAGATGCCCAAATGGCATTGAAATTAATGTCTTGCATTGGAATAATGTAATATCTGCTTGCATCTACGCCAGCTTCAGCTAATGCCTGACTAATCATAACAACACGTTCACCGGCAGTAAACGGATCTTTAAGCTCATGGCTCAATTGCGCACTTCCGATTCCAATAATAATTTCATCTACTTCCTCTAAAATCCTATTGATTACTTGCATATGTCCGTTGTGGACAGGTTGCATTCTACCAATTAATATTCCTCTAACTTTTTTCATATTAATCACGTTAAGGACTTAATTCATCTAAGCTATAAATTAACTTGTAAGCAGTATCCTGTTTATCAGATAAGCTATCTGTAATTGAAGTTTCAACCAAAATAGTTGGTATTCCTTTGTTAGCTATTGGCATTGTAACTTTCTCGGGACTTGTTCCCTCAGTAAAGTTAAAGTCAACTATGCCCATATCGCTTGATAATTTATTGATATATCCCTTCATTTGGGGAGTTCTATTTGAAAGGCTGAACAGGAAATTGGAATACTCATAAATAGGATCTATTTCATGAACATCAACAACAATAAACGGCTTGTCCTTTGCCATATTTGGAACAACATATTTATGTGATAATTCTTCACCGGCAAATCTTGTATCTTGACGTGATGTCAATTCATCCTTTACCTTAACATAGTATATTACATATTTTTTAGTTAAGTTTTGATCACCGTTTTCTGAAGTGATATTGGAAACAGTTCTATTCACAGCTTCATGAATTTCATGTTCTCTTGGATGGACTCCCAATATGATACCAACAGTTTCATTAGACGATGAATTTCCGGCAACAATTTTGTAAACAGTACCATTGGCATTTTTTCCAATGACAGTGGTATTATAAACATTATTTGAATTAGCATCATTTGCAGTTATTAGGATTGCCACATTAAACACCACAATTATTACTAAAACCAATAATAGTAATTGATATTGAGTCTTTTTATTCATATGTCTAACCTTTATTAATTTTTGTTTTTATTAATTAAAATACTTTTTTAATCAAAATAAAGTATATTAAAGACTTTTGATAAAATATTTAATTAACAATATTATGGAGTCTTCATAATGGAAAATAAGAATATGATAATAATCGCAGTAGCAATTATTGCTGTCATAGCAATTGCGGGAATAATTTTTGCTACTGGAATGTTAAATGGAAATAGTAATAACAATCAAGGAACTACTCCATTAAAAACTGATTTTATGGAAGGAAGTTTCGTTGGAAATGTAAGTTTAGTAAACGACTCACAGAAATTCATGCATTCTTATGAAGATAAGAATCATCACATTACATATAATATTTCAACTGTGGACAATTCCACAGCATTAATGGAAATATATGAAATTCAGGGAGTTACAAATCCTGATGAAAGATCATTCAATGGTCATGACTGGAATATCTACTTCACTCAGGCAATACCTGGAAACAACACCAACAATACAAGCAATGAAACAATGAATATTGTAATCTGCCAGTCTCAAGGTGAAAAACAAGGATATTTGATATATATTATCTTTGATAGCAAAAGTGATGTTGATGCTTCTGGAAAAATGTTCAGTCCGGCTTACAAACAATATGTTGAACCTTTACTCAAATCCATTAGCTTGAAAGAAAGCAGTGATGTTCCAAAAATTAATGAAGAGTTTGGATTAACTGAAGACGAATTTTCTCAACAAATTGACCTGATTCATCAATATAAGGCAGGTAATCTTTCAGCTTTAAATGGTTAATATGAAAATTACAGTTTTTCATGCGGATGAATGCGATAGAAAGAAATGCACTTCTATCAAAATGGAGAAAATGGGCAAATGCAGGTTAGTTTATAATATAAACAAAATACCTTCAGGGGCCATAGTTTTAAATCCCTATGCAGAAAAAGCTGTATCATATGAAGACTATAGATATGTGCATAGAAGGGGAATTGTAGGGCTTGACTGCTCATGGAATGATGTGACAAGTTCCAAAAAATTCTTTTCTCTTTCTAAATATCACAGATCCCTGCCGTTTTTAATAGCTACAAATCCTGTTAACTATGGCAAACCTTGCATATTATCAACTGTAGAGGCCATTTCCGCCACTTTATATATTACTCGTTTTAAAGATGAGGCCAGGGAGTTGATGGATGGTTTTAAATGGGGACACACCTTTTTAGAACTCAATCATGAACTGCTTGAAGCATATAGTGAGGTTGATACCAGCGTTGAGGTTGTCAAAGTTCAAAATGAGTTTCTTTCAGAAAATGGAATAGGTTCTGAATGATTCATTTTTTGAAAATAATTTAACTCATTTTGAAAATTTGATATTTTATTGTCTAGTAGGTTTGTGAATCTGAAAGATATTTTTCCACTTCTTAAAAAATGAAAAAATTTATAAAAGGATTATTTCTTTAATTTGAGTGTTTTTTACTAAACATTTAAATACTATTAAGATAAAATAATTAATTAATAGTTATGAAGACTGATGTATTGGTTTTGATTTCATAACGATTATTATTACTAAATTTTCATGATTATAGGAGGAGTTATTAATGGCACAAAGATTTGAAGTAGCAGAAAACAGAATGTTTAATGTAAAAATCTGCTTAAAATGTAATGCTCGTAACCCTGCTGGCGCAACTACTTGTAGAAAGTGCGGTTACAAAGGTTTAAGATTCAAAGCTAAAGAACCAAGAGGAACATAGATTTTTCTCTTTATTTCTTTTTCTATTTTTTTTATAATTTTTTTATTTAATCTATTTTTCAAACAATTAATTTAATATATCATTTTTAATAAATCTTATTTTAGGTAATCTTTATGAAGAACGTTGAAAATTATATTAGAGATATTCTTAAAACAAGAAAAATTCATTTTACTTTAATCGACCCTGACGAACAAACTCCTCAGGAAGCTTTGGAAATAGCTACAGAAGCTATTGAAGGTGGAACTGATGGAATTATGATTGGCGGATCTACTGTAAATGGTGATGATGTAGACAATACATGTAAGATATTGTCTGAAAACATTGCAGTGCCTATTATCATTTTCCCTGGAAACACTAGCAGTGTAAGCAAATATGCTGATGCTATTTTTTACATGAGTTATGTAAATTCCAGAAATCCGCATTGGATTAATGGAGCTCAAGCAATTGCCGCACCTGCAGTTAAAGCTTCTGGAATGGAAATATTGTCCATGCATTATATGGTTGTTTCACCGGGTGGAACTGTTGGTTGGGTTGGAGATGCAAATCTCGTGCCAAGAAACAAACCTAAAATACCTGCTGTTTATGCAATGTCTGCAGAATTATTTGGAATCAAATTCTTTTATCTTGAAGCAGGTTCAGGTGCTGAGGAACCAATTCCGGCTGAAATGATTGCATATTCTAAAAAAGCCGCACCTAAAAACATACTTGTTGTTGGTGGTGGAATCCGTGATGGAAAAGCGGCTTACATGGCTGCAAAAGCCGGTGGGGATATCATTGTAACAGGCACAGTTGTAGAAGAAGTGGATGATGTTCAAGCTAAAATTCAAGAATTAACCGGAGCTATTAAAAAAGCTTCACTAGAGTAGTTACCAACTGCTCTACCCATATTTTTTTTACATTTCTGATTGAATATTGGGATTACTCATCAAATGCTCTCTGGTTTAGTTTATATGCTAGTGTGTATAAAATATTATTAAATGTATTTTTCATTAAGTTTTTCTTAAAAATTTTAATGATAGACATTAACGTAATTACTTAAAGGAGATATTATGTTAAATTCACTATATGAGAAAGCCATCGCTAAAAGAGGATTTATCCATGATTTCGAATCAGAAACAGATATTGAATCCCTGCTAAACGGCAGGTGGTTTGATAGAGAATTCGGTGAAAGTTCTGATGATTTCATTATCGCAGCGGGAGATGGAAGTTTCAACAAAAAGAAATTTCTGACAACTAATTTCTGCGCTGTTGGTGCTGAATCCATAATTTATGATGGCAAAATTAAAAAAATCGATGATTCAGATATTTTTGACATCGGCCATGTTTCTTTTTTAGATGAACTCTTAAGCAATTACATGGCAGTTTATGAGTTAAAATGTGCATTAAGAGCTATTAAAGAATATGATGTTGACTATTATATGTTTGACGGATCCATTTTGGGCGACCTTCAAAATGCATTTCCAAGAAGCGCTAAATTACCTGATAAAATCAGAAATAACTTGGATGATATTCTATTGGATGAATTTGAGAGAAGATTAAACTATAAGTCACATGGTTTGATATTTCCGGAAATTAGGGATACGTTCCAATTGGTGGAACTTCCAAAAACTGCAAAATCCAATAAGATAGAAGAATACAATTTGCATTTAGCTTCAATCGAAAAGATTATACTTCTTCATGAAATTTTACAGTATCGCAAGAAAATAATTTCAATTTCTAAAACTTCATCCGATAATTCCTTGTTTCACTGGAATATTCCTGATATTGCATTTTTAGATAAAAACACTCAAAAACAAGGAATGTCAATAATTAAAGATGATTTCCAAGTATATGAAAAGGCAGCTTTTCCATGTTATAATGATTTCTTTAAGGGATTGACTTTTACAATATTTTATGTCAGACTTCAGGATAATAAAAATGTTCTGAAAGTGGAATTGCCTTATAAAGCATCAAAAAAACAGGTATTTGATATTATAAGGAAAATAAATGTTTTGTCTGTTCAGGGATATCCATATCTCTTAAATAAAGCCCACAATGATGTTGTGATAACAGATAGAAACATTAAAGAATTATTAAAGATAGCTAAAGTTTACGAAACAACCAATAGGGAAGTGATGTCATGGTAGTAGGAATTTGTGTTGGAGAAACCTCACTTACAGAAGTAACATTCATCTCAGATAAGATGCCGAAAGTAGGTGAATATGTCACCATCGAATATGATGACAAAAAAGTCTTAGGGATGATAGAAAACTTGGTTAGAGGTAATGATGCTTTAAATGTTGATATAAATGATTTTAAAGCTATTCAAAAGATTTCAAGTATTGGAGTAGAAGATAATTATATCCGAGGTAAAGTTAAAATTCTCGGTGACATTAACGACAATCTAAGATTGCCTAGAACACCTGTGCTTCCCGGAACTGAAATCAGTTTGGCCGATAAGGATATTTTAAAGGAAATATTTAAGGTTAGAAATCCTTTAAAATTAGGTTCTCTTGTAAATCAAAGTGATGTTGATGTAAATGTTGATGCAAATCCTATCTTATCAAGGCACCTGGCAATTCTGGCAATGACTGGTGCAGGTAAATCAAATACGGTGTCAGTTTTAATTGACCAGCTTTTATCCTACAGCGTTCCAGTATTTGTATTTGATATGCATGGTGAATATAAGGATGCAAGTTTTCCAAACGGTGATGTTAATGTAATTTCGCCAAAGATTAATCCTCATTACATGTCATTTAATGAAATAAAGAGACTGGTGAATATTCCATCTAATGGTTATATTCAGGAAAGGTACTTTAGAAAAGCATTCAGGCAAGCTAAGGCAATGCTTTCAGATGGAAAGGCAAATACTAATAACTTTTTACAAGTAATGTATGATATTTTGTATGAACAATCACTTGAAGAAGGTTCAGAAAAACAAATCATTGATGTAATGAATAAGATTGATGATTCAATGGACAGGTATTCCAAATTGTTTGATAAAAATGCGGCAAATATCCTATCCAATATTAAAGCAGGACATGTTAATGTCCTGGATTTAAGTCAGGTGGATGAGTTTGTAGCCAGTGTCCTTGTAAGCCATATTTTAAGAAATTCACTTCAAAGGTCTAAAGATGCGGCCCACAGCGGTAATAAAGAAGATTTATTGAATAATTCCGTATTTTTCATTCTCGAAGAGGCTCACATTTTAGCACCTAATAAACGTGATTCAGATTCTAAAAGATGGATTCAAAGAGTTGCAAGGGAAGGCCGTAAATTTGGTTTGGGTCTTTGTCTGGTAAGTCAGTCACCAAAAACAGTTGACCATGATGCATTGTCTCAGATGAATAACATGATTATTTTAAGACTTGTCGAACCTGAAGATCAAAGACATGTTCAATCTGCAAGTGAAAGCCTATCACAGGATCTTGTAAATCAGCTTCCTTCTTTAAATGTAGGGGAAGCCATTGTTTTAGGTTTAATGAGTCGTGTACCAACACTTGTCAAAATTGATGAGTTTAAAGGTCGCCGTCATGGTGATGATATGGATATTGTATCCCATTTTAAAAATATCCAGCAACGACAAAAAGAAGAATTGGACCGTGATAAGCAGGAAATGTTGGACATGGGATTTGATTATTAAATATCCCATTATTTTTATTTTTTCATTTTCGCACAATCTAACATTTTAAAATCAATATTGATTACTGCTCAAATGCTCTCTTTGCAAAAGATTAAATATACAATCAAATAAAATAATATTTACTTAAATACTGTTATAGTGTTTAAATTGGTTATATACAATTGAATTAAAAAGGTAATATAATGAAATTTGCACATTTAGCAGATACTCATTTAGGTTATCGCCAATTTGGTTTAATTGAGCGTGAAAAAGACTTTTATGAAGTATTTGGAAAAGTTATAGATAAAATAATAGAAGAAAAAGTAGACTTTGTCATACATAGTGGTGACTTATTCGAAACCGAAAAACCATCTCCTATGGCGCTTTTAGAATTCCAAAAAGGATTGCTAAAGCTGAAAGGTGCAGGAATTCCAATGTATGCTATTGCTGGAAATCATGATTCAGTAGTACGTAAAGGAGCTATTCCTCCACAAGTAATATTTAAAAAAATGGGTTTGAAAGTTATTAGCCCAATAAATACCAATTATATGCATGAAAATGTTTTTATTGCAGGATTGCCATTTTATCCGGCATCTAAAAGTAATGTACTTAAATCAAAATTAGCGGAACTTTCAAAAAAAGCTGCAGAGCATGAAAAATCCATTTTAGTTCTACACCAGGGTATTGATTCATATTTCAATATTCAGTATGAACTTGAGATTGGTGACATTCCGGATAATTTTGATTATTATGCTTTGGGACATATCCACAAATACATTGTATCTGACTTTGGAAAAGGTAAACTGGTATATCCTGGGTCAGGAGAAATTTGGAAAACCGATGAGCTAAAGGATTATCATGAGCATGGCAAAGGTTTTGTTGTAGTTGACTTGGATGGAGCAAAACCACAAATTAAAAGGGTAAAGATTGACATGCCCCGCAAGTTCATTGAAAGATCTCTTGATTATGATAATCTGGAAAGCGGCATTGCCGGCATCAAAGAAACAATTAATGATTATGAAAATCTGCCTATTTTAAGGTTAAAAATCAATAATGTTGATTCTGATACAGGTTATGTTTATGAAATGATTAAAGAGGAACTTGGAGATCTCTCATTAATGATTAGGCCTACATTTAATATGCGAGGTGAAGAAAGTATTGATGATATTATTTCTCATAATGAATCTGTAGGTCCGAAGGAACTGATTGTTGAAAAGTTAGAAGGTTATGAAAACAGTGATGTCAATAATTTAGCTATTGAACTATATGACTATTTGTCAAAAGATAAGCTGGAGGAATCACAGTCATTAATTGATCAGTTCTTCATTGAAAATTATCAGTCTGAAAAAGAGGAAGTTGAGTTCAGAAGTGAGAGGTCCGAAATTGAAGAAGTTGAAGATATGCTTGAAGAGAAAACTCCTGAAGAAAAATCAAAAGATGTTCAAGTAACATTTAAGGGGGCTCTAGAATGATTTTCACAAAATTAAAATTAAATAATTTTAAATCACATCAGAACACATCTATTGAGTTCAATAAAGGAATAAGTGTTATCGTTGGTGAAAATGGTGCTGGAAAATCCACAATTTTAGAAGCGATTAGCTTTGCTTTATTCAAACAACACACAGCCAAAAGAATCGATGACCTGGTTAGAAATAATGCAAATGTCATGTCTGTAGAACTGGAATTTGTTTCCAACGGTAAGGAATACAGGATAGTACGTGAAAGGAAATCTAATTTAAAATCATCTATTTACACTAAAACCTCTACTGACGGAGGTTTTGTACATATATGTACTGGTGATAAGGAAGTTAATGAAGAAATTCGCCAAATTTTGGATATTGATTCTGATTTGTTCTTAAATGCAATTTACATCCGCCAAGGCGAAATTGCAGAATTGGTTGATAAAAACCCTGCAGAGAAAAAATTATTAATAGCCAAATTATTGGGCATAGATTCTCTTGAAAAGGCATGGAAAAATTTACTTCCACTTATTAATGATTATGAAAATAAACTTGCTGAGCTAAAGGGTAAATTATTCAACTCAAAAGACCTTAAAGATGAGTATGACAATAAAATGAATGAATTGAAAAGTCTTAAAAATAACGGCCATGAGCTTGAAGAGCAAATAGAAGATGTCACTAATTCTTTAAGAGAAATTTCCGAAAGTAAACGAGATATGGAAACCGAAAAGGAAATTTATGAAAATCTTGTTCGCAATTTGGAAACTGAAAAAAATAATTTATCTAAACTAGAAACTAACAAACACTCTGTTCAGGAAAATCTTGATAAAATCAGAGAATCTGAAGAAAGAGTCACCAGATTGGAAAAATATGTTTCTAAATTAGATGTTTATCTTGACTTTGAAAAATCAGTTATCAATATTAAAAATTTAAAGGATGAAGAAAAACGAATAAATGATAAATTGGATTCCATTGCTCAGCAAAAAGCAATAGTTAATGATAAAAAAGAAGGATATGATAAATTCTTAGCATCTGATGAAGAACTAAATAATTTAAACAATAAGAAAGTTCAATATGAAAAGGATTTGGCTACAATGGCTAAACTTGAGCAAGATAAAAAAGATCTTCTAAAATCCATTGAAACTGAAAGAAACAGTATTGAAGATTTCTATTCTGATGCTAAAGATGAACTTGAGCAAGCAGGTTTGCCCGAAAAGTACCTGGATGAAATTGATGATTTTGATAGTCTTGAAAAAACTACTAATGAATTTATTGAAGAAATTTCACAAAAGATTGAAGATTTGTCCAATGAGGTCATTTCCAAAAATGAGGATATTGTTGTATTTAAACAGAATATTAAATCTGCCGAAAAGCCATTAGAGGAATTGGAGGGTGTTGATAATAAATGTCCAGTTTGCCAATCAGATTTGGATGATGAAAAGAAAAATCAACTGGTACAGCAATATGAAAACGAAATAGAAGACAATAATAAGTTAATAACTCAAAATGAGGAAGATGTTCGCACATTGACTAAGGACAAGGAAAGTTATCAGGAAAAACTTTCATCAATCAATGACCTGTCCAAAAGCATAATTGAATACAAACAGAAAGTCAATCATTTGGAAAAGGAATTGCTCAAATTAAATAAAATTGATGAAGGTCTTGAATCCAAGGAGATAATCACCAACAAACTGGGTGAACTTATTTTGGAAATTGCCAAAGTGAGAACTAATCGTGAAAGCCACCAGTCTGCTTATGATGAATATAATCAGGCCAAGGGGGCTTTAGAAGTTCTAGGTGATGAAACTGAAGTTCAATTTAAACTCAAACAGGTCAGAAATGACATTGATGTCCATGTTAAAAATATTAAATTGGCTATTGAGCAGGATCCTCATTTATCAGGAGACATTAGTGAAACAGAACTTCAAAATAGGATTAATGATTTAAAACAGAAAAATGAAGAATATAATCAGCTTAAAGGTTTTATTCAAAATAAAAATGCTTTAATGACTCAGCTCAATACAATCAAAGAAGAAATAGGTACTTCTATTAATCAGATAGACATTACCACCAATAA
>NZ_JBGULU010000145.1:0-9260 GCF_045116495.1 Methanobrevibacter sp.
GATACTAATGGAAATCCTGTTGTTGGGGAAAGTGTTACAATTGATCTTAATTCTAAAAAATATTCTCCGGTAACCGACAGTAACGGAAATGCTGTAATTAAAGTTTCCATTTCAAAAGAAGGAAAATATGTTGCCAATGTCAATTATCCTGGCGATGAAGTTGATTATGAAGGATGCAGTGCACAAGCAACTGTCACTGTTAAAAAGCAATCAACAAAAATCATTGCATCTAACTTGAACATGATTCCAAATATGGCGGAATACTACTCAATTACCTTAAAAGACACATCAGGTAAACTGATTTCCAATCAAAAAGTTACATTTAATGTCAATGGTAAAAAATACACTAAAACCACTAATGGTAAAGGTGTAGCTAAGGTTAAATTGAAATTCGCTCAAAACAAAAAAACATATAAAATGACTATCAAATTTGCTGGAAATAATAAATATAAGACAGTTTCAAAAACAAGCAAAATAATTGTAAAGTATTCATCAAAAATTGCCAAATTAACAACTCCGAGCGTAACAATTCCTCCAAAAACATCTAAAACATACACTGTTACATTAAAAGATGGAAACGGAAAAGGAATAGCTAAACAGGCAGTAACTGTTAAAGTCAATGGTAAAACTTACACTAAAAAGACAAATTCCAAAGGAAAAGTCAGTGTTAAAGTCAAATTCTCCAGTTTAAAAACTTATAAGGTCAGTGCAACTTATAAAGGAAGTAAAATCTATAAAAAAGCTTCATCAACAGGTAAAATAAAAGTTGCAAAAACTGCAACCAAACTTACCACTCCTACAGTTTCTATTCTTCCAAATGAAGCTAAAACCTACACTGTAACCTTAAAAACAGGTGCTGGAAAAGCATTGTCCAAACAAAAGGTAACAATAAAATTCAACGGAAAAACCTATACTAAGACTACTGACAGTAAAGGCCAAGCAGCTTTGTCTGTAAATCTTGCGGACGAAAAAACATACTCTGTAGTTGCAAACTATAAAGGAACCGCAATTTACAAAGCATCCAAATCCACTGGTAAGATTAATGTTTCAAAATTAGGCACCGTTATTGAAAGTTACGACAGAACATATTCATCTGACTCTCAAAAGGTTTACAAAATTTCTCTAAAGGATGTTTCTGGAAATCCATTAGCCAACAAAACATTAACATATACTATTAATAATGCGGATTACTCAAAAACAACTGATGAGAATGGTCAAATTAAACTTGATTTAAGTGCAAATAACTCATTTGAAATAATTACTAAGTATGCCGGTGATGATAAATACAGAGAAAGTTCCAATACAAACAAAATTACAATTTTAAACCAATCTGGTGTAATATTTGTTGATGAGAATTTGCCAAACTCTGAAATCCAAGATATTTTGAATTCCGCTCCAGACAAATCCGATGTTGAATTTTTAGGGGATTATTACTTTGGCATTGCATTAACAATTAACAAGCAGTTAAACATCTACTCAAAAGAAAAAACAATTTTGAATGCAATTGAGTATAATCCAACATTAACAATCAAATCAGATAATGTAAATGTCACTAATTTTGCAATTTACGGAAACTCAAGCGATGCAGTTGACATTAACGGCGCCAAAAATGTAATCTTGAATAATAATTTTATTGTAAATCACTTGGATGAATCAAAAACTCAAGATTATGTTAATGGAACTGTTAATATGCCTGGATATGGGGTAAGCATTTCAAATTCAGCTGATGTGAAATTATTAAAGAATACTATATCATTATTTGAAAGCGGAATATTTGCAGAACACTCAAAGCAATTAACAATTGACAATAATGTAATTAGGGAAAACAATTACGGTATTAAATACGGATTTGGAGTTGCAAACACTAAAATTGTCAACAATGAAATTCTAGAGCAAACCGGATTGTATATCATGACCGTGCCGGAAGGTCCGTCAGGTTATGGAATATTTTTAAACAATTCTGCTGTTAATGTAACAATTAACCGCAATCATATTGCCTGGAATCATTTGGGTATTTCTCTGGATGCAAATTTCTCAACTGGAATTGTCGTTACCCAAAATACTATAACTGATAATGTTCTTGAAGGAATGAGGTTCAATGCAGGATATGATTTAGCTGAAAATGCGGTCACACCTATTGTAACGGATAATGCAATTTACAGAAATGCAAGAGGCCCTAGTATGATGATTCTGGGTGAGATGAGTGCAAATCCTGAAGGAATCTACGGTCTTGGTCAATGGAATGAGTCTTTAAGGCTAAAATTGGATCCAAACTGGTATGGTACAAACAATCTCATAACATGGGATTATGATACCGGAGTGGTGGGCTATGGAACAATGTGTCCAAGAATCAGCACAACCGCAATCAAGTTCGATAATGTCACCTGCAATTCTCCTGGAAACTACAGCGTTATATTCTACAAAAATGGTGAAGTTGCTTCAAATCTTGCAGAATTTGAGCTGTATGCAACATTAAACAGAGGATCTGCAAAAGAAATCGAAGTCAAATTCAATGTTGTTGATGGTGTTGGTTCATTTGCATTCGCCGCTAACAGTTTTAAAGATTCGAATAATGTCATTGAAATTTCTGTCGGATCTTTAATTGACTCTACTTACAGGACATTTAAAATAACTTCAACATATAATGTTCCTGACAGTGAAATTCCAATCTAGATAAATATGTTTTTTACATATTTATTCTTTTTTTATTTTTTCATCTATATTTCAATATTTTTTAAAGCTATTTTTCTAACTAAAATCATTAATGTCAATGTTAGCTATATTTAAAATAGCAGTTTCCACGTTAACAATCAAAATTATGAATCGTCTCTTCATTTTAATTGAGGGGATTTTTAATCTTGCAAATTGTTTTTTTAGATGGTGATTCTGAATTTTGAAGAATCTCATTTTGTAATTTATTATCAACGAGAATATTGATTTATATTTATTAATTATTTTAGATTAGCTTTATTATTAAATATGGATAATTTTAATAAATTTTTTATTAATTTTAATCTAATTAATAATCTTTTTATATGAAATATTATAATTTTGAGAAATTTTTAAATAGCTTAATGAATATACATTCTTATCGTAAGTAACGTTTGGGGTTTGAAAATGGAAAAGAAAATTAAAGTAATTATATTGTTGTTGATTGTTCTGGTCGTAGCGGGAATAGCTACACATTTGTTTTTGACTCCTTCAACCGTAGAAACTCAAGGATCAAAAAATGTCACTGATATGATTAACAGGTCAGTTGAAATTCCTGCTTCGGTTAGTAATGTTGTGGCTACCAGTCCTCCAATGACTACTGTACTTTACATGATTGCACCGGATAAATTGAAAGCCGTAAATTTTCAATGGACAGATGATGAATTAAAACATGTTCCAGGTCAATATCAAAATTATCCTGTTATCGGCGGATGGTATGGTTCTCAAGACGGCAGTTATGAAGAATTCATTGCATCAGAGCCTGATATAGTTATAGAATCTATTGATGAAGGGGGAGACGGCGATTTATCAACTGTTAAAGAACGCCAGGAAAAATTTGGAAAAATTCCTGTAATTGCGGTCAATGACACAACAAATGTTGAAAAAATTGGTGAATCCATCACATTTATGGGAGATGTTGTCGGAGAACAGGATAAAGCAAAACAATTGAATGATTTCAATAATAAATATCTGGATATTGTACATGAAAAGGCAGCTAAGTTATCTGATAGTGATAAAAAAACAGTTTATTATGCTCAAGGTGATGACGGTCTTCAGACAAATCCTTCACATTCAACTCATGGACAACTGATAGATTTGGTTGGTGGTGTTAATGTTGCCGATTCTGTCAGTCAGGGAAACACAACAAGTGGTGTTCAGGTTTCAATGGAGCAGGTAATCAGTTGGAACCCTGATAAAATAATCACTAATGACCCTGAGTTCTATGCAAGTGTTTATAATGACTCTAACTGGGGCAAAATTGATGCGGTTAAAAATAAGGAAGTTTATTTATCTCCACAATCTCCATTTAAATGGTTTGACAGGCCGGTTGGAGCAAACATGATTATTGGAGTTCCATGGACAGCTAAAGTATTGTATCCTGATGATTATAAGGATATTAACATGCAGGAAGCAACTAAAGAGTTTTACTCTAACTTCTATCATGTAGATTTAAGCGACAATGACGTAAAGCAAATGTTATTGGATTCAGGTCTTAAGGAATCAAATCTATAGTGATTTTATGGATAACGAAACAAAAGAGATTATAAGCATTATTCTTTTAATCTTTTTTCCAATAATTTTATTTTTCGCTTCATTTTTAATAGGAAGATATCCGATTAGTCCAGTTGATGTAGTGAATACATTATTGTGTCCGGTATTTCCTCAACTGGAAGTAAATTCAACAATAACTACTGTTGTTTTTGAAATCAGGCTTCCAAGGATTATTGGAGCCATAGTTGTTGGGGCATGTCTTGCAATTTCAGGAGCAGCTTTTCAATCCATATTTAAAAACCCGCTGGTTTCATCTGATTTGCTGGGTGTTTCAAACGGTGCAGGTTTTGGGGCTGCATTGGCTATTTTGATAAGCGGAGCGAATATTATTACTCAAATTTTTGCATTTGTTTTTGGTCTGATTTCCGTGGCAACCACTTATTTAATATCAAGAACTTATAAGGCTGGAGGAATACTTGTTTTAGTCTTATCAGGAGTTGCAATATCTGCATTTTTCAATTCATTGATATCTGCAATTAAATTTATTGCAGATCCTGACGATAAATTGCCTGAGATAGTATATTGGTTAATGGGAAGTTTAGCTTCAATAAATGCGGATAAATTACTGATGATTTTAGTTCCGGTTATCATAGGTCTTGTAATATTGCTGCTTTTAAGATGGCATATGAACCTGCTTGCAATGGGTGATGAGGAAGCCCAGTCATTAGGTTTGAACCCTTCAAAAGTTAGGCTGTTGATTATTGCGGGATGTACACTTTTGACTTCGGCTGCAGTTTCAATAAGCGGTATTGTTGGTTGGGTTGGATTAATCATACCTCATATGGCACGTATGATTGTAGGTCCAGACAACAGGATATTGCTTCCGGCTTCTTTAAGTCTGGGGGCGAGCTTTTTACTGTTGATTGACAATATATCTCGGGCAGTTATAGCCATTGAAATTCCTATTGGTATTTTAACTGCAATCATTGGCGTTCCGATTTTCTTATACTTACTTAAAAGAGGTTATTCAGAATGGTCGTAGACAATAACTTATTTGAAGTGAAAAATATCTCTTTTTCATATAATGATGAGCAAATATTTTCAGATATTAGCTTTTCTATTGGTCGGGGTGAAGTGCTATGTATTCTAGGTCCAAACGGAACTGGAAAAACTACTCTGATTAAGTGTCTTAACGGTCTGCATGATATTGATTCTGGAGATATTCTAATCAATGGCAAAAATATTAAAAAATTATCATTCAGAGAAATTTCAAAACACATTGGATACATTCCACAGTCACATGTCCCGTCATTTCCGTTTAAAGTGTTTGATGTTGTCCTGATGGGAAGAGCTCCTTATCTTAACCTCACTGACTCTCCTAAAGAGGAGGATGTTAAAATTGCTCAGGAAGCATTGAAAACCTTGGGAATTGAATATCTGAAAGATAAGGAATATACAAATTTGAGCGGCGGAGAACGCCAGTTGGTATTTTTGGCAAGAGTATTGTGCCAAAAACCTGACATGCTCATATTGGATGAGCCGACTTCACATCTTGACTTCGGCAATCAAATAAAACTTCTGGAAATTATTGATAATCTTGCAAAAAGCGGATTGTCAATAATTATGTCATCTCACTTTCCGGATCATGCATTTTTAAGCTCAACAAAAGTCGCTATCATGAAAGATAAAAGGTTCATTGATTTTGGAACTCCCGATGATGTGGTAACCGAAGAGAACCTTAGAAAAGCTTATTCAATTGATGTTAAATTGATAGAATTGGATGATAAAAGAAAAGTGTGCGTTCCTATGAAAACAAACCTGAATCTGGATTTGTAGGGCACAATGTCATTTTGGAATAGTGAAGAATAAAAATAATCACGAAATTATTGATGAATAATATTGAGATTTTTATTCATTATTATTTTTTTTATTTTTAAATTTATATCAAAATTTTCTATTATTTTTATCAAATTCAAATTTTTAATTCTTATTTTATTATATAAACATTAATAAACTCATTATTTTATTTTTAAATAATTCATTACGATATGTTTATATATTCATGTAGATTAATATTTAACTATATAAAGAGTATAGGTTGTAATAATGGATTTAATCGGAGGATATTTATTAGTTATTTTAGTTTTATTTTCAGCAAATATTGCGTTATTGCTTGGAAATTATGCAATCGGCAATAAAAAGTTAATTCTAACTTCATTGGCAATTGCAGCGGTAACATTCATATTATTAAATGCCTCAGTCTATTTAAATGCAACATTAGTGTTTTTATTGGATTATTTTAGCTATTTATTTTTCGCTATTGCAGTCGTAATATTCCTTGCAATGTTTTATCTAGTTAAAAATAATGAATTTAAGATTTCATTATATTTAATTTTGCTAACGTTTCTAATCTCAATAATTTTATTTTCATCTCAATCAAGTTTGAACTTCTTTGAAATGATTATATATTCTTTATTGGTTTTTATTATTTTATTTGTTGTTTATCAACTTTCAAAATTATTGCATCATGCTAAAAGACAATATTCTGTAATAATCGGGGAATTTATGTGTTTGGCTTCAATTTTAATGTTCATATTTGCTTTTACATATTTTTCCACTTTAAATCTTGACTATTCAATGTTTAGTTCATTTCTGATATTGACTCCTACTTATCAGCTGATTTATGTTATAATATCCGTTATTGTTATTTTAGTCATTGGTGTGCTTTTAAATGATAGTAAAGGAGGAATTTCATGATACTTCAGGGAACTGAAACATTGACATCTTTTATCCATATACTGTCCGAAAGTCTTCTAACTCCAGTTGTAATTTTACTGGTTATTTCAATAATCATTGTTATTTTGTCTTTCGGCGGTTTAATCAATGAATACATTTCCAGAAAACCAATTGAATCAAAGGATTTGGAAGATTTGGTTAGAAGAGTTTCATTTTCAACTAATGTGAGTCAGATGAAAGATGAAATTAACAATAGTAATTTATTTGATTATCAAAAGGAAATTTTAACTCGTATTGCGGACAATCATGATATCGGTCCCGATGCAAGAAAGGCATTGGCCAGTGAATTGATATCTGCAGAAGAAACAAGACTGATTAAAAAAACTAATAAGACTGATATTCTTGTTCGTGTAGGTCCAAGTTTAGGTCTTCTGGGTACTTTGATTCCATTGGGTCCGGGGCTTGCTGCACTTGGAACAGGAGATATTGCCACACTTGCAGAATCTTTAACTATTGCTTTTGATACTACCGTTACGGGTTTGACTGTCGGCGCCCTTGCTTTTTTAATATCAAAATACAAAAAACAATGGTATGAATCAGAATTGATTGATGTTGAAACCGTTGCAGAAGCGGAATTGGAAACTATAAATAAATGGTGATTTGATGCTTAGGAAAAGAAGAAGGATATCTGAATCGATTGATGATGATCCAATGAGTGGTTTGAATAACCTTTCGGATGCAATGCTGGTTTTGGCATTGGGATTTCTGATTTTTGCAATCATGGCGTTGTCTGTCAATCCTGACATGATTACTCAATCACAATCAACTCAGGACGTTTCCACAGCAGATACATTCTCACAGAACTACACTACTGCCGGCGGTATTGAAGATAGCGGGTATAATGAAGTAGGTAAGGTCTATGAGGATCCGACCACTGGTGAACTGGTAATGGTATCGGGTTGAAGTTTTGTTCTGGAGTAATTTTTACTCCTTTTCATCTACCTATTCTTTAATTTTTTATCTTGTTTTTTATTTTAAATGCATTAATGTTAATGTTACTGTCATTTAAAGTTATATTATTTCCATTAACCATCAGAATAATCAGTCACGTTTTCAATTTAATCGATAGTAAAACTGCACTCGCTGCATGATTTGGTTTGGAATTTCACAACTCCTCCACACTCGGGGCATAACCATTTTTCTCTATCTTGACTCATCATGCGCCCGATGCCTGTTGTCTTAATTCTTTTGGCACTTTCAAGTGTGTTCAAATCATGCCTTTTAACATATTTTTTTGAGTGCTTTTTCATCAGTGGGCATGGAAACTCACTGCAGCGTCCGCAATAGCTGAAATTTTTAGAATCAAAACAGCTTTTAATCTTGCATTTTAAGCTGGCCTTGCTTTTCCCGTCATCACTTATGAGGCATCCTGCACATGGATTTTGGTATTTTTCACAGCTAATGCAGTTAATTCCACATGGTGCAAGTAATTTTGAATCAATTTCATCAGGCATTTTCATAGTAATTACTATATCTGACTTGATATTAAAAGTATTATGAATATTTAAAAATAATTTTTTAATGTAATAATAGGCAAAAATTTCAATTTTAACGATAGCTTTATAAATAAATAAGATAATATATTTTATTACTGTTATTTTTTAGCAGTATTAATAACTTTTTTTGGGATAAGTTCCCATATGGATGTGGCCTTCGTGGCTGAACAAAAAGGTGTTATTTATGTATAAATATATTAGAGACGCATGGAAAAACCCAGATGAGTCTTACGTACGTGAACTCATGTGGCAAAGAGCTCCTAAATGGAGAAGAGAAAAAGCAGCTCAAAGAATTGAAAGACCAACTAGACTTGACAGAGCTAGAAGTTTAGGTTACAGAGCTAAAAAAGGATTTGTTTTAGTAAGAACCAGAGTAAGACGTGGTGGAAGAAGAAAAACCCGTCGTTTCAATGGTCGTAAACCTAAAAGAATGGGTGTAAACAAAATTACCCAAGCAAAATCTATTCAAAGAATTGCTGAAGAACGTGTAGCTAAAAAATACCCTAACTTAGAAGTATTAAACTCCTACTGGGTATGGTCTGATGGTAGATACAAATATTACGAAGTAATTTTAGTTGATCCAAACAGTCCTTCTATCATTAACGATAAAAAAATCAATTGGATTTGCTCCAAAAAACACACTAACAGAGCTCTCAGAGGCTTAACTAGTGCTGGTAACAAAGGACGTGGAATCAAATCTAAAGGAAAAGGCTCTGAACAAGCTAGAAGAAGAAAAATCTAATTTTTCTTCATTCCTTTTTTGAT